>JBMTTG010000016.1:0-21782 GCA_049449095.1 Phycisphaerales bacterium
CGCACGTGGAGGCGGTCGTCGACCCAGTTGAAGACGTCGAGGCCGAGGCCGGCGAGTTTGTCGAGCGCGGGCTTCATGCGTTCGGTTGGGCGAGGTTCGGCAAGGCCCCCGCGAGGATCAAGAGTTCGCCGTTTTCGATTTTGTATTCGTAGGTGTAGAGGCCGCGGGGGGGCGGGCCTGCGGCGCGCTCGCCGTCCTCGTAGTAGACGCCGCCGTGGCAGGGGCACATGAAGAGCCGCGACTGCGGGAACCACCGCACCGGGCAGCCCAGGTGCGCACAGTTCACCGCGAAGACCTGGAAGTTCGGCGCCTCGGGATTGAAGGCGTTGGAGGGCGGCGGCTCGACACTCGTGGTGTCCATCGGCTGCGCCTTCGCGCGGTCGCCGCTCTCGCCCGCGGGCACGTGCCGCACCCAGCAGCCGGTGTTCGCCGTGAGGCCGTCGGTGGGCGAGGTCCACGGATTGATGAAGGTCGCGAAGCGAGTCTCGCCCGGCGGATAGAGCGAGACCGGGCCGAGGTCGACCCACTGTTCGGGGTACTGGCGCAGTCCAGGGCCGAGCATCGCCGAGACGACCGGCACCGCGGCCGCGGCGCCGCCGGCGCCCATGAGCCCGAGCCCCACCTTGAACATGAACTGCCGCCGATCGCCGCCGCCGCATCCGGCGCACGGGTTGGCGGCCTCGTCGGTCGGCGCCTGCGGCAGGGAGGCCTTCGGTTCGTTCGAGTCGCTCACGAGTCGCTTCCTCCTGGGGCGGGCGTCGACGACGGAAGCGGCGGATTCATCGCCGCCTCCGAAGCCCACGACGGACGCTTCGAGGCGAGGTAGGCCACCACGTCGGCGATCTCCGCCGGGGCGAGATCGGACGCGGGCTTGCCGAGATCGGGGCGCCCGAAGACGACGGCGCTCCAGAGGCCCTGATCGGTGATGTTGGCGAGAAAGAGGGGATTGGTGACGGAGTCGCGCGAGTTCTCCGCGTGGCAGGAGACGCACGAGTTCGCGAAGACCGCCTCGCCTCGTGCGGCGTCGCCGAGCTTGACCGCGGACCCCGCGGGCGCCGGCTCGCCGGGCGTCTCCCACTTCGCGCGAAGGCCCTTGACGAGCAGTTGCATGTCCGCGTCGCCGAGGTGCGCGTAGGCGATGTAGGGGCCGCCCTTCGCCCGCGAGGAGAAGCCGGGCATCAGCCGTCCGAGACCGACGGCGACGGCCTCGACGACCTGCGCATCGGGCATGGTGCGCCACCAGAGCGGATCGTTGAGCGGACGGGCGGCGCCCTCGCGGCCGTCGGCGCCATGGCAGCCGGCGCAGCTGTTCGACCAGAAGGCCATGACGCCCTCGGCGGTGTCGAGGCCGGGCGCCTCGGGCGCGGGCTTCTCGACCGAACCCGGAGGCAGCGGCCCGCGGCCGCAGGCGGCGATCAAGACGACGAGAGCCGCCGTCGAGAGCAGCCGCGTCGCGAAGGAGGCTCGCGTCACGAGGCACCTCCTTCGCTGCGCTCGATGCCGATCCGCTCGGCGAAGTCGAGGTCGCGCATGGTCGAGACCTTCTCGAATCGATTCACGAAGAAGCCGCAGACGCCGCCGAAGGCCACCTGACTTCCCACGAACCATGGCCAGGAGATGAACTCCTCGAGGGCCGGGTTGACGATTCCCATGGTTCCCCACGAGAGCGCCGAGAGGATCACCGGCGCGACCACGATGCCGAAGAGCATCGGACGGCGGGGCATCATCGGCAGCGCGACGGTGAAGAGCAGCCCGGTGCCGATCGAGAGCACGACATGGATCAGCGTGGCGATCGCGATCCAACCTCCGTTGAAGGCCGCAAGCTGCGCCTCGTCGAGGCTCGCCATCGTCGGATTGACGGCGCCCGCGAGGAGATTGATGGGAAGCCACAGGCTGCCGTGTTCGACGAGGCCCCACGCCGCGGCGACCGCGGCCATCGCGACGCCGCCGGCGAGGCCCCCGAAGATGCCGGCGCGATAGGGATGGATCTCGACGGGAAGCACGAGCCGGCGGCTTGGCGCGGAGCGGGGAGGAAGCGGCGGCGGAAGCACCACCGTCTGTCCGCCGGTCGCCTCGATCGGCTCGACCGACTCCTCGGGCATCACGTCGCGGAACCAGCGAACCGCGCCGACGAGCAGGGCCGCGGCGCCGACCACGCTCGCGGCGATGTTCGTCACGAGCCCCGCGAAGAGCATCGCGACGCCGAAGGCGGCAATGAGCGGTCCGGCGGTCGGCTTGGGAATCGCCCGGGCGTAGGGCGTCTCGCGCGGCTCGCTCATGAGAGGATTCCCGTGCCGACCAGATAGACCGACGTGAAGACGAAGAGCCACACCACGTCGACGAAGTGCCAGTACCAGCTCACCAGCTCGACCTTCTCGGCGTCGGCGGTCTTCAGATGGCCGAGCTTCGAGAGCGTCCAGATCAGGCCGAGCGCCGTGAGCCCGAGCACCACGTGGAACGCGTGGAAGCCGACGAGGCTGTAGTAGGTGCTGCCGAAGAGGTTCGTCGAGATGAAGAGGTCGTGGTCGAGCATGAGCCCGCGCCACTCCATCACCGTGCCGTAGATGAACGCGCCGCCAAGCAGGAGCGTCAGGCCGAGCCAGAACTCGAACGCGGCCTTCGCGCCACGGGCGAGCGCTCGCACCGCCGCGACGACGGTGGCGCTCGAGGAGAGCAGGCAGATCGACCAGACGATCACCGGGCCGACGGCGAGGCAGTCCTTCCCGGTGGGGCCCTTCACGTCCTTCCCCACGTAGTAGAGGAAGGCCACGATGAAGGCGGCGAAGAAGAAGCACTCCATCGCGATGAGGCAGGCCACGCCCGCCTTGCCGCGGGCGGGTCGCCACTCGGAGGGCTCGGGAGCCGTCGACGCGGCCGTCATCGCGTCACTCGTAGCGGCCATCGGGATCCTCCGGGTGCTTGAGATCCCACAGCGGACGGCGGCTGCCGACGGTGGGAGGCGTATCGAAGTTGTGCTCGGGCGGCGGGCTCGTGGTTGCCCACTCGAGGGTCCATGCGTCCCACGGATCGTTGCCCGCGATCGCGCCCTTGCGGAGCGAGCGAAGCAGGTTCCACACGATCAGCAGCACGCCTGCCGCCTGGAGCGGCACGCCGCTCGAGGAGAGCAGATTCCAGAGTTCGAGCCCGCGGTCGGGCTGGAAGGTGTAGATCCGCCTCGGCATGCCGAGGAGGCCGCTGATGTGCATCGGGAAGAAGGTGAGGTTGAAGCCCGCGAAGAGGAGCCAGAAGGACCACTTCGCGATCGTCTCGTTGAGCATGCGGCCGAAGGCCTTGGGGTACCAGTAGTGGATCGCGCCGAAGATCGCGAAGACGGTGCCGCCGAAGAGCACGTAGTGGAAGTGGCCGACCACGAAGTAGCTGTCGCTCACCTGCCAGTCGAAGGGCACCATCGCGAGCATGATGCCGGTCAGGCCGCCGATCACGAACATCGCGACGAACCCGGTCGCGAAGAGCATCGGGCTCGCGAAGCGGATCCGGCCGCCCCACATGGTGCCGATCCAGTTGAAGATCTTGATGCCGGTGGGCACCGCGATCATGAAGGTCATCGCACTGAAGAAGGCGTTGAGGGCCGGACCCATGCCCACCGCGAACATGTGGTGGGCCCAGACGCTCAGCGAGATGAAGCCGATCGCGACGGTCGCCGCGACCATCAGCGGATAGCCGAAGATCACCTTGCGGCTGAAGGTCGGGATGATCTCGCTCACGAAGCCGAAGGCGGGCAGGATGAGGATGTAGACCTCCGGGTGCCCGAAGAACCAGAAGAAGTGCTGCCAGAGGATCGCGCTGCCGCCTTCCTGCGGATCGAAGAAGTGCGCCCCGAGGTTGCGGTCGAAGAGGAGCATCACCTGCGCCGCGGTGAGCGGGCCGAGCGCGGTGAGGACGAGCACCCCGACGATGAGCATCATCCAGGCCATGAGCGGCATGCGCATGAGCGTCATGCCCTTGCAGCGCATCGAGAGGATGGTGACCACGAGGTTGAGACCCGTCGCGATCGACCCGAAGCCGCTGACCATGATCCCGAGGATCCAGTAGTCGGTCGCGTTGCCGCGGCTGAAGGTGCGGTCGGTGAGCGGGGCGTAGGCGAACCAGCCCACATCCGGGGCGACGGAGGTGCCGTAGAGGCCCTGGGCCCCGATGTAGCTGAAGTAGAGGAGCAGGCCGCCGAAGAGGAAGAGCCAGAAGCCGAACGCGTTGAGCCGCGGGAAGGCCATGTCCCGTGCCCCGATCATGAGCGGGATCAGGTAGTTGCCCATGCCGAGCAGGATCGGCATGCCCACCAGGAAGACCATGGTGGTGCCGTGCATCGTGAAGAGCTGGTTGAAGACCTCCGGGCTCACGAGGTCGTTGGCGGGCTTGGCGAGCTGCGCCCGCATGATCGAGGCCTCGATGCCGCCGATCACGAAGAAGACGAGCCCCGACAGCACGTACATGATCCCGAGGCGCTTGTGGTCGACCGTCGCCGCCCAGGCGTGGAGCCGCGTGGCGAGGGGCAGGGCGCGGCCGGCGCCCTCCTCGACCCGCACGGGCGTGGTGCTCAGGGTGCTCATGCCGCGGCGTCCTTCATCGGAGGGTTCCTGGGGTGCGGGGCCGCGTCGCTTCAGCGGAGCGAGGCGAGGTAGTCGACGACCGCGTCGAGCTGGGCGTCATCGAGCTTGAGCGCGGGCATGTTGCAGCCGGGCTTGAGGGACTGGGGATCGTTCACCCATTGCCGGAGCGTGTTGCGGTCGAGCGGCGCGACGCCGGCGCCGATCGTCACGCGGCTCATGAGATGGGTGAGGTTCGGACCGAAGGCGCCGTCGGAGACGCCCGCGATGTCGTGGCAGCTCTGGCAGGCGAAGGCGAGGAAGACCTCCTTGCCGCGCCGCGTCGACTCGTCGTCGACGGGAGGCTGCTGCTGGTTCGCGACCCACGCGTCGAAGCCGAGCGGGCCGTCGGTCTCGCGGGCCTCGACCCGCAGCAGCATGTTGGCGTGCTGGTTGCCGCAGTACTCCGCGCACTGGCCGAGGTAGACGCCGGGCCTGTCCGCCTCGAACCAGAGGTTGTTCGGATGCCCCGGAATGCAGTCCATCTTGCCCGCGAGTTGCGGCACCCACCACGAATGGTTGACGTCGGCCGAGTGCAGCTCGAGCCAGATCGGCCGCCCCGCCGGCACCACCAGCTCGTTCGCGGTGACGATCCCGTAGTCGGGATAGCGGTACTCCCACCACCACTGGTGGCCGATCACCACCACCTTGAGCGCCCCGTCCGGCGGCGAGCTGATCTCGATCTCACGGATCAGGCGCACCGAGGTGAGGGTCAGCACGAAGACGATGACGATGGGGATGACCGTCCAGGCGAGTTCGACCGGATTGCTGCCGTAGACCTGCCTCGGCTCGGCGTCGCCTTCGGCCGGCGCCGCGTTCTTGGCGGCGCGGTACTTGAGGATCGCATGGACGAGCGCGCCCTGCACCACCACGAAGATCGCCGCGCAGATCCCGAGCAGCAGCCAGCTGAGCGTCTCGATGTCCGCCGCCGGCGCGCTCGCGGGATCGAACATCGTCGGGATCGCCGGCATCGGCAGCCCGGTGCTCGGATCGCAGATCTCCGAGATGGCGTCGGGGGCGACGACCGGAGGCGTGGAGGCGAGCGATCGAGAAGCGAAGGCGAGCACCGGGACCGCGAGCAGTCGGAGCGGGAAGCGGTCGGGGTGCCTCATGCGGGATTCCTCGCCGGGGCCGGGGCCGGTGGCGTCCAGTCGATTCATCGATTCGGCGACGAGTCGAGTTCGCGATCGTTCGCCTCGTCGAGTCGTCGGCGTCCGTTGACGATCGTCGGGAAGGTACCCGTCTCCGGTGTCCCCGCAAGTTCTTCGAGGCGACAAAGGGCCGCTTCGCCTCTGCTACCTTCCGCCGCTTCGGTCGTTTCTGGCGGAGCCTCGCATGCCAAGCGCGATTCCGACGCCGCCACCCGGCGTCGACACGGTCCTCATCCTCGACTTCGGAAGCCAGTTCGCGCAACTGATTGCGCGAAGGATCCGTGAAGCGGGCGTGTACAGCCTGCTCGTCGCGCCCGATCGCCCGATCGAGGAGTTCGCGAAGCTCGCGCCCAAGGGCATCGTGCTCTCTGGCGGTCCTTCGTCGGTGACCGAACGCGAGGCTCCGCGGTGCGATCCACGCATCCTCGACATGGGCGTGCCGGTCCTGGGGATCTGCTACGGCATGCAGCTCGGATGCCAGATCCTCGGCGGTCGCGTCGAGGCCGCGGAGGCGCGGGAGTTCGGCCGCACGGCGCTTCGCATCCGTGACGCCTCCGGCCTGCTCGCGGGCCTGCCCGACCGCACGAGCGTCTGGATGAGCCATGGCGATCAGGTCGCGGATCTCGGCGCGGACTTCGAGGTGCTCGCGTCCTCCGAGACCTGCCCCAACGCGGTGGTGCGGCATCGGTCGAAGCCGTTTCACGGCGTGCAGTTCCACCCCGAGGTGACGCACACGCCGCACGGCGCGGATCTTCTTCGCAACTTCCTCTACTCGATCTGCCAGTGCGAGGGCTCCTGGCGAATGAGCTACTACCTCGAGATCGCCTGCGAGCGCATCCGGAAGCAGGTCGGAGACGGACGGGTGATCTGCGGGCTCTCCGGGGGCGTCGACAGTTCGGTGGTCGCGGCACTGCTGCAGAAGGCGATCGGCCCGCAGCTCACGTGCATCTTCGTCGACAACGGACTGCTTCGGACCAACGAGCGCGAGCTTGTGGAGAGCACGTTCCGTGGACACTTCGACGCGGATCTCCGCGTGGTCGACGCCTCGGATGCGTTCCTCGCGGATCTCGCGGGCGTGGTCGATCCGCAGGAGAAGCGCCGCCGCATCGGGCATCGGTTCATCGACGTCTTCCAGGAGGCCGCGACGCAGGTGGGCGGCGCGAAGTTCCTCGCCCAAGGAACGCTCTATCCCGACGTCATCGAGAGCGGTCATGGGCATGCGGGCACCGCAGCGGGCATCAAGCTGCATCACAACGTCGGCGGGCTTCCCGAGAAGCTCGGCTTCGAGCTCGTCGAGCCGCTGCGGGAACTCTTCAAGGACGAGGTGCGGGCGCTCGGCGAAGTGCTCGGCCTGCCGAGCCAGGTGGTCTGGCGGCATCCGTTCCCCGGCCCGGGCCTGGCGGTCCGCGTGCTGGGCGAGGTGACTCGCGAGCGCCTCGCGGTGCTTCGCGAGTGCGACGAGATCATGCTCGAGGAGATCGTCGCCAACAGCCTCTACCGGAGCACCGACCAGGCCTTCGCGGTGCTGCTGCCGGTGCGGTCGGTCGGCGTGATGGGCGACGGCCGGACCTACGACTCGGTGGTCGCGATCCGCGCCGTCGAGACCCAGGACTTCATGACCGCCGACTGGGCCCGCATCCCGTACGACGTGCTCGCGACGATCAGCAACCGCGTCATCAACGAGGTGCGGGGCGTGAATCGCGTCGTCTACGACATCTCGAGCAAGCCGCCCGCGACGATCGAGTGGGAGTGATCGCTCACTCCCGCCGGAACGAGTTGCGCGAGATCATCAACTCGAGCGTGGCGGCGACCAGTTCGACCTCGCGTTCGGAGAGCCCCTCGTAGAAGGGCAGGCAGATCGCCCGATCCGAGGCCCGCTCGGAGACCGGGTAGCTGCCGGACGCGTGCCCGATGCGATGGCCGTGCCGCGGCAAGGTGGGCACGGCGAGGGGACCTTCGCTCGCGGCGATCTCGTGGCGACGCATGCCGGCGAGGATCTCGTCGCGGTCGAAGCGCGTGAACTGGTCGGAGAGCCGCACGCAGAACCGCGGCCAGCAGCCTCCACCGTCGCCGCGAGGCGCGGGCAGGATGAGTTCGGTCTGCCCCGCGAGGTGGCGCAGATAGAGGTCCGCCAGCCGGCGACGGGCTTCGATCGCGGCGTCGAGCCGCCGAAGGCGGTTCGCGGCGATCGCGGCGCGGAGATCGTCGAGCGGGCTGTCGACCCCCACCCGCTCGAGGGAGGCCGCCGACTCCGCGCTGCCGCCGTCGCGGTAGCGCCGGCACTGTGCCGCAAGGCGATCGTCGTGGGTGACGAGGACCGTCGCGCCGGAGGCGGGCACGACGCGATCGTCGGTCATCGAGAAGATCGCGATGCGTCCGAACCGTCCGACCGGCTCGCCGCCGACGGTGGCGCCGATCGCGTCGCTCGCGTCCTCGACGAGCGGAACCTCGTGCTTGGTGCAGAGACGGGCGAGCGCCTCGAGGCTGCCCGCATCGCCGAGCATCGTGAAGGCGAGCACGGCGCGGGTGCGGTCGGTGACGAGGCGATCGGCGATCTCGGCGGTCAGGCTGAGGCTTCGCGGATCGACGTCGGCGAAGACCGGCGTCGCGTGCGTGCGCACCACCGCGTCGGCCGCCTCGACCGCGCCGAGCGACGGCACGATCACCTCGTCGCCGGCGCCGATCCCAAGCGCTCGCAGGGCGATCTCGAGGCCTCCGCCGGGCGATCCCGCTGCGACGCCGAAGGGGCGCCGCGCGAGTTCGGCGACCCGCTGCTCGAGCGACCGCACGCTCGCGCCGGCGGCGAGCGGGCGCAGCGCGGCACGAAGGGAGTCGAGGTCGGTGTCGTCGACGAACGGGAGATAGAGCGGGATCGGCTGGGCCACGTCGTCGTCCGGATCGTCGAGGGGGCTTGCCCTCGAGCGATGGTCAGGGCTCGGCGAAGGCGCCCGCGAGCGCCTGGTCGATGCGTCCGCTGCGTCGGAGGAAGATCCACGCCGCCTGCACCTGCAGCGCCGGATCGAGGCGACCGCCGCCGCTTGCGGCGATGCCGAGCAGTTCGAGTTCGTCGCGCGAGAGTGGCGCATCGGTCCGCGCGATCGCGAGAAGCGCCAGCGAGTCGCATCGGCGGCCCGACTGGCCGAGCACGATCCGCCCGAGGCGAGCGGCCGCTTCGCGATCGTCGGTGGCGAGGATGCCCACAAGCATGGCCTCGAGAATCGCCTCGTCGCCGCCGACGGCCTCCTCGAGCAGCGGCGCCAGGCGGTTCGCATCGAGCGAGGCGAGACGCGTGGCGGCCTCGATCGCCACCGGAAGCAGCGACGGATCGAGCCGCTTCGCGATCAGGTCCTCGATGATCGAGGCGTAGAAGGGAGCCGCGACCTCGCGAGGCTGGTCGAGCAGGGCGGTCATCGCCCAGGCGATCGACAGCCGATGGCCGCCGGCGAGCACCCCGCGAAGGGCGTCCCCTTGGCCGGTTCCGTCGTTGATCGCCCGCGCCGCGACGGCGAGGGACTCGAGCACGGCGCCCTGCCCATCGAGGAGCGCGAGGGTTTCGGACTCGAGACGGATCTCCGAGGCGAGCAGCAGCAGCGCCGCACGCAGGCGGCCGTTGTTCGTGGTCTCGCGGGCGAAGAGGTCTTCCCAGAGATCGACGCCCGCCACCTCGTCGATCGCGATGAGCGAGGCGAGGCAGGCGAGGCTTGCCGAGCGGTCGCTCCGCTCGTCGACGGCGAGCTTGGCGAGGATGGCCGCCGCCTCCGGGCTCCGAAGTCGTTCCGCCTCCTGGGCGAAGCTCACGATGGTGCGGTTTCGCGCCTCGGGTCCGAGCCGATCGAGCCGCTCGAGCACGCGATCGAGATGCCACGCCTCGTCGAGGCGATCGGCGAGCAGCAGCGCCGCCACCACGGAGACGTCGGGGTTCTCATGGTCGACGAGGCCGCGGAGCTCCTCGATCGGCGCGTCGCCTCCGCGGCGGACGCGGGTGGAGACGATCGCGAGTCGGTCCTCGGGCGCGAGGCCCTTCCACTGCAGCATCGCGGTGGACTCGTCGACCCCGACGAGATCGAGCGAGAGCGCCGCGCGGATGCCCGCGGACCGTTCACGCGGATCCGCGATCTGCTCGAGCAGGAACGGCTCGACGGAACCGTCGGAGAGTTCGGCGAGCCCGAGGATCCCGTCGAGCTGCAGCGTCCAGTGCGGCGCCTGCACCAGCGACTGGAAGAGCGGGCGCAGCGAGGGATCGCGAAGTTGCCGGAGCGAGGTGAGGAGCACGTGATGCCCGCCGTCGGGCCGGTAGTTGACCGCGTCGCGGATCTGCCGCGTCGAGGCCTCGATCGGATCGACCGGTCCGTACGGCGAAGGGGGGTTCGACTGCCAGGGGATCGTCGACGCGACGGCAGAGCCGCCCAACGCGAGGCCGATCGCCGCGAACGCGGCCCATCCGCTCGGGATCGAGCCGCGCGTCGAGGTCTCGCGGCGGGGCAGCCGCACGGGGCCTTCGAGAGGCGGTGGCACGGGCTCGAGCGGGTCGTGGATCGTCACGGGGCGAGTGTAGCGATGACGCTCGCGATCAAGCGCTTGCGGCGGCGACGGTCATTGACCCCGAAGCAGCGCATGGCTCAGACGATCGATCGACTCCCGCAGCCTCTCCGCCGCGGCGCCCGGCGAAGGGATCGCCGCGCGGGTCCGCGCGGCCGCGGCATGGATGGCGGAGTGGTTGCGTCGGCCGAGGCCGCGGGCGATCTCGGGGAAGCTCAGGGTGGTGAGCCGTCGCGCGAGGTGCGCCACGACGCCGCGGGCTTCGCTCGCTCGCCGCAGCTTGGAGCCGCCGAGGATCTCCTCGCGGTCGACCTCGAAGTGCTCCGACACCGCTTCGACGATCGAGGCGAGCCGGATCGGCGTGCGTCGGGCGACCCGTCGATCCTCCTCGAGCAGTTGCTCGACGAGCAGCATGCCGATCTCCCCGCGCGAATCGCCCGAGGCGTCGCCGAGCGAGGCGAGGGCCGCCAGCTTGGCGACGGCACCCTCGAGTTCCCTCGCCGAACCGACGAAGCGGCCGACGAGGCACTCCTCGGCGGCGTCGCCGAGCCGAAGCCCTCGCTGCGACGCGAGCCGACGCAGGAGCGTGCGGCGGGTCTCGCGATCGGGCGGCTCGATGCGCACGACCATGCCCGCGAGGAAGCGGCTGACGAGCGACCGGTGGAAGCGCCCGATCTGACGCGGATGATCGTCGGAGGCGAGCACCACCCGCGAGCCGCCGAGGGCGATCGAGTCGAGGGTGTGCAGGAACTCGCTTTGGGTGGCGGTCTTGTTGGAGAGGAAGTGGACGTCGTCGATCGCGAGCAGTTCGAGACCGCGGAAGCGGCGGCGGAAGGCCTCGAGCGAACCGCTCCGCACGCTTGCGATGAACTCGTTGGTGAACGCCTCCCCGGTCGTGTAGCGGATCTTCGCGGCCCGGATCCGCTCGCGACGCTGGCGGCAGATCGCCTGCAGAAGGTGGGTCTTGCCGACCCCGCACTCGCCGTGCAGGAACAGGATTCGGTCGGCCGCATCGTCGGCCTCGGCGATCCGGCGGGCTGCGTCGAAGGCGAGGCGATTGCCGTCGCCGACGACGAAGTCTCCCAGGCGACGCCACGAGTCGGACGGATGAGGCCGGTTCGCGGTGCGGGCGGTCGAGGGTTGGGCGTCGAGACCGACTCCGCCGGCCGTTGGCTCGAACGGGTGGAGACCGGAACTCGTCTCGGGCGCCCGCAGACGGCTCACGCTCGGGTCGCTCGCCGCCGGGACGGCCACGCGAGACGCGCCGACGGGCTCCTCGGGCGGGTTCGAGGGGGCGCGGACCTCGACGCGCGCCGCGTCGCCGAGCCCAAGGCTCTCCCGCGCCACGTCCCGCAACGCGTCGGCGAAGTTCCGGCCGATCCAGTCCGCCGCGAAGCCGGAGGTGGCGACGACCTCGAGGTCGCCGTCCCGCACCGAGAAGCGAGTGCCTTGGCCAAACCACATCTGGACCTTGCGATTGCCGAGGCGTCGGGCGAGCCCGCTCGAGATTCGGGAGGCGTCGATCGGGGCGGTGTGGCTCATGGGCGACCGTGGGAGGAAGGCGGGCGGAGCGGCATTCCGGCGGCGGCCGCGCGGGGGCGCATCGACGAATCGCCGGCGGTGTCGAGGCCTTCGCCGACGCGGACGCCTCGAGCGGTGGCGGTCGATGAACAACGCGTCGCCGTGGATCCGATCGAGCCGACACGCGGCGGAACCTCCGAGCCATCTCGCCACGATCGAGAGGAGAGTCGATCGAGCGAGCATGGCCCGGGGTGCCCGTCCCTGGGTCGGGAGGAAATCTACGCGGCGAGATCCCGTCCTCAAGGGGTGAGGAGACCGAAGGAACGCGGTCGGATGCGCAAACCCCGGCGGCGCTCGGGTGGAATCGAATTCTCCACCGCGAGCGAGCGTGGCTGTCCGCACGTTGTGGACAACCGGTCGCCCTTGCGGAGGTCTCGAATTCGTCGTAGCGGCGCGAAGCGTCTCAGGGGAGCGGCCGCACCAGCGCGGTGCGAAGCCCGCCCGGCACGAATCCGTGGCGGCGGTAGAGGCGCAGCGCCGGGATGTTGCGATCGTCGACGGCGAGGGCGACCCGCTGCGGTGAAGCGCTGCCCAGACGCGCGAGGGAGTGCCGCAGGAGCACGCTCGCCAACCCCTGACCGCGAGCCTCCGGCGCCAAGCCGAAGTAGACCAGTTCCGTGCAGCCGGCTTCTGGATTGGGATTGAGCAGCGAGAGTCCGACGGGGCGCCCGTCGAGTCTCATCAGGAACCAGAGATCCGGATCGAATCGTCCCGACGCGCGATGCCCGTCGAGCACGTCCTCCGTCCGGCGGAGGCCCGCCAGACCAGGGCAGTCGAGGGTGCGGTCGTAGGTGCGGGCAAGCAGCGCGGCGAGTTCGTGCGGATCGGAGCGGCCGCACGGAGCGATCGAGGCGTTCGGGGGCAGCGGTCGCTCCTCGCGGGCGAGTCGAGGCAGGTCGCCATCCATGAAGCGGAGCCGGGCGAGGTGCCGGAAGCCCGCCTCGTCCGCGGCCGCCAGTTCGAGGCGACGCGCGGGATCGAACATCGCCTGGATCAGCGCGGCGTCTCGATCGGACACCAAGCCGAGGAGCCGCCGGATCGCGGCGGTCGCGGCCGCGCGTTGAGGCAGTCCATGCAGCGGCGAGAGCACGAGGCCGAGCGTGCGGCCCGGATTGCGGACCGCGGCGGCCACGGCCGCGAATCCGCCGACGCCGTGGCGGGTCGCCTCGATCGCCTCGATCGCGAGCGAGCCTCGTTCGATCCGCTCAAGCACCCGTCGCGCGACGCCGGAGTCGCCACCCACGAGTTTGCGGATCGCCTCGGGCCACTCCTCCGGTGAGATCGTCTCGCTGCGGATCGCCGTCGGCGGGGGTGTGATCGAGGGCGCTTCGATGCTCGGGTCTGCCGAAGCGGACGTCCGAGCGCGGTCGCGTTCAGCGGAATCGCCAGACGGGACGCGATCGGCGGATGGCGGCTCGAGCATCGGCGAAGCGTATGGGAGCCGACCGCGGCGGCAAGATCTGCCGGCCGCGCCCGAGCATCGGGGCCTCCGCGCTCGCAAGGCCAGGACTGCCGCGGCGGATCGGCGACGGCTCGAAGGCGAGCGGGAACCTCCGGCGCGGAATGCTCGGATCGCCGCCGATCGCCCGGTACACTCCGCGGCTCGCTCCGGCAGCGGGAAGCCGCCTGTCCGTGATCCGAAACAGCCTTCGAGGACCGTCTTCGTGAAGCACTCCTCCCCCATGCGACGCTCGACTTCGAACTTCAGCCGCGGGCTCGCCGCGGTCGCCCTCATGCTCGGCGGCGGCCTGTTCGGCGATCGGGTCGCGTCCGCGCAGGATCCCGGAGCCGAAATCGCGGCACCTCCGACGCGGCGGGTTCCGGCGGGTGAGACCTGGCAACTCGAATTCAAGCCGGGCCCGCTTCGGGTCTACGTCGATCCCTACTCCGGCGAGGCGTACTGGTACTTGACCTACGAGGTCTCGAACCGGTCCGGCCGGGAGCGGATGTGGGCGCCGCGGATCGAGTTGCAGACCGATGCGGGACAGGTCCAGAGCTCGGGGCAGGGAGTTCCGAGGCTCGTGACGCAGGATCTCCAGCGGACCCTCAGCAGCGCTCGCAGCGAGCGTCGCACCGAGAAGGTCCTCGATCAGAACCAGGTGATCGGACCGATCGTGACCGGCCCCGAGCATGCCCGCGAGGGACTCGTGGTCTGGCGGATCGAGGATCCGACGGTCACCGAGGTCTCGGTCTACGTGGGTGGCGTGACCAACCACCGGGAGACCGCGACCCATCCGGAGACCGGCGAGCCGGTCGTCCTGCGGCGGGCGAGAGCCCTTCGGTTCGTCACCCCGGGCGAGCTTGCCCTGCTCGAGGGAACGGCCATCGAGCCGAGCACCCAGGAGTGGGTGCTCCGCTGAGACGTCTGAGAACGTCGTCTTGACTTGATGCGAGAGGGCTGGAACGGCATCGATTCCCCGCTATAGTGCGGGGCTCGCTCGCCGGCGGCGGAGGAGCGGCTGGGCCTCGAGGCCGAGCGGTCCTTGTGGAGATGTCGTCGTGGCGCACAAGAAGGGTCAGGGTTCCACCAAGAACGGTCGCGACTCGAATCCGCAGTTCCGCGGGATCAAGTTGTACGGCGGACAGTTCGCCAAGGCCGGATCGATCATCGTGCGTCAGTGCGGGACCCCGTTCCAGCCGGGCTACCTCGTGATGCGTGCGAAGGACGACTGCCTCATGGCGCTCGCCGACGGCGAGGTCCGCTTCCGCGGCCGCAAGGTCGACATCATCCCGGCCGATCCCGCGACGCCGCGCCTCACCTGCGTCGGCTGAGTCCGACCGAGTCGGACACCGGTCCTCGGTCCGCTCGCGGCCTCCTTCGATCACACCCCCCACGGCCTCGCTTCGGCGAGGTCGTTGCATGAGCGGTCCGCTCACCCTTCCTCGCCCGGATCCCCGGCATGTTCATCGATCGTGCGGAGATCACGGTTCGCTCGGGCAAGGGCGGCGATGGACGATGCAGCTTCCGGCGCGAGAAGTTCGTGCCCAAGGGGGGGCCCGATGGCGGTGATGGAGGCCGCGGCGGCGATGTCGTGCTGGTCGCGGATCCGCACCTCGACACGCTGCTGCCCTTCGCCCACCGTCGTCGGTTCTTCGCCGAGGACGGCGAGCCCGGCGGGGCCTCGCGTCGCCACGGCGGCGACGGCGCCGCGTGCCGCATCGAGGTTCCGGTGGGGTGCCTGGTCTTCGACGACGATCGCGATGAACTCGTCGCCGACTTCACGCAGGCCGGGCAGGAGGTCGTGGTCGCGGAAGGAGGCCGGGGCGGGCTCGGCAACGATCGTTTCAAGACCTCGACCCAGCAGGCGCCGACCCGCACGACGCCCGGCGGCGTGGCGATCGAACGGCATCTGCGGCTCGAGCTCAAGCTGCTCGCCGACGTCGGCCTCGTGGGACTTCCCAATGCCGGGAAGAGCACGTTTCTGCGGAGCATCAGCCGGGCGACGCCGAAGGTCGCCGACTATCCGTTCACGACGCTCTCGCCTCAGCTCGGCATCGCGGAACTGCCCGGTGATCGACGGCTGCTCGTGGCCGACATTCCGGGCCTCATCGAAGGCGCCGCGGAAGGTGCCGGACTCGGGCACGACTTCCTCCGGCACGTCGAGCGGACCTCGCTCCTGCTCCACCTCGTCGACGCGGCGCCGGGGGAGGACCGGGATCCGGTCGAGGACTATCGAACGATCCGGCGGGAGCTCGAGGCGTTCGCGCCGGACCTCGCATCGAAGCCCGAGATCGTGGCGCTCAACAAGATCGACCTCGTGCCGCGGGAAGACCTCGAGGCGCTCCGCAAGGCCTTCTCCCAGCGAATCGGGCTACCGCCTTCGTCCGTGCGGCTCGTGAGCGGCGGCACCGGTGTCGGCTGCGGAGAACTGGTGGAGGAGGCGTGGGGCTGGGTCCACCGGGCCGACACCGCCGATCGAGGCTGACCGCGGGATCGGGCCGAGGCGTTGCCGCGTCAACGGGTCTCAGTAGACTCACGAGTCGCGCGGGCGTCCCTCGCGGACACGCCCTTCGGAGACTCGCATCGTGCAGGCCCCGATCATGCTCACGCTCGAGACGGGGTCGCTCGCGGCGCGGATCGCCGGCGGCAAGAACCCGCTCGAGCGGAGCGATCTGCCGCGGTACGCGATCGAGGAACTCGGGCTCCGCGGGCTCTCGGTGGCCACCTCGATCCTGGCCGGCTGCGGTCCGCGAGAACTCGATCGCCTTCGCGACGCCGCCGACCGCGCCCACTGTCCCTGCCTGACCATGGTCGAGTCGGCTCCGCTGGCCGTCGACGAGGCGTCGGGAACCTTCTCGGAGGCCGCCGCCGATCGCCTCCAGCGGCTGGCCGCCGCCGCCTCGCGACTCGGATGCAGTTCGCTCGCCGTGAGTGTGGCCGCCGACGCCAAGTCCGATCCCGACCGGATCGCGTCGGCGATGCGTCAGGGCGTGCAGGCGATCGAGCGGCACGAACTGAATCTCCTCCTGACGCCGTCGCCGAAGGGACCGCTCGCCGACTCCGAAGGGGTCATCGATCTCATCCGGCGGGTCGGCGGATTCCGCATCGGCTGCATGCCGACCTTCGGCCATGCGGCGTCGAGCGACGATGGCGAGGCGACCCTGAGACGGCTCGCGCCCTACGCGTCGGCGATGGTGGCGGATCTCGATCCGCTGACCGCGTCGAAGGGCGGCGCCTTCGACGATCGCCTTGCCGGTTGGGTGCGGGCGATCCGAACGGTCGGCTTCGCGAGCACCCTCGCGCTCTCGAGTTCCGCGAAGGACGCCGCCGCGCGGATCGTGCGGGCCCGAGAGCATCTCGAGCCGGTGATCGTGGCCAATCCCGCCGAGGACCCCGAGGCGTGAGCGAGGCGTCCGCCGCAACGGTGGTGACGATCGACGGTCCTGCCGGCAGCGGCAAGTCGAGCGTGGCGCAGCGGCTCGCGAAGCGCCTCGGTTGGCAGGTGCTCGACACCGGTGCGATGTATCGCGCGTCGGCGCTCTTGGCGCTCCGGCGAGGCATCGATCCGGCCGAGGGGGAACGAGTCGCCGAGGCGCTCGAGGACGCGGAGATCGGGTTCGACTGGTCGAGCGATCCGCCTCGGATCATGCTCGACGGCGAGGCGGTCGACGAGGCGATCCGCACGGCGGAGACGACCGAGGCCGCGGCCCAGGTCGCCGGCTCACCGGCGGTGCGGGCGATGCTCGTCGACGCGCAGCGGCGCATCGCGGCGGGGCATCCGAAGCTGATCAGCGAGGGGCGTGATCAGGGATCGGTGGTCTTCCCCGACGCGGTGGTGCGATTCTTCCTCGACGCGCCGGTCGAGGAGCGGGCTCATCGCCGCGCGCTGCAGTTGGCGGCCGCGGGCGTGGCCGCCGACGAGAGCGCGATCCGCAGCGCGATTCGCGAGCGGGATGAACTCGATCGCACTCGTCTCGTCGGGCCGCTTGTGAAGCCGTCTGGCGCCATCGTCGTCGACACGACCTCCCTCTCGCTCGAGCAGGTGGTCGATCGGCTCGAGGCGGCGGTGCGTGAGGAACTCGTCGCCGTCGGTCGAGGCGTGTGATGGGGTTTCGCCGCCGATTCGAGTTCTCGCGACGCGTGCCCGGGCGTTCGGTGCCCGCGATCGTCTGGTTCGACCTCGGTCGGTTCGTGGTCGCGTCGGTGCTGACGATCCTCTACCGCTTCCGCGTGATCGGCCGCGAACGGATCCCGCTGCGAGGGCCGGTCCTGCTCGTCTGCAACCACGTCTCGTTCTTCGATCCGATGGTGGTCGGCTCGGCGATGAAGGACCGCCAGTTCTCGCCGATGGCGCGGGACAGCCTCTTCAGCTTCAAGCCCTTCGGTTGGCTGCTGCGAAGCTACGGCTGCATTCCGATCCGTCGCGAGGGCAGCGACGCCGCGGCGATGCGGGCGGCGATGGCGGAACTCGCAGCCGGCCGCTGCGTGGTGGTCTTCCCCGAGGGGACCCGTTCGACGGACGGCTCGATGAAGCCCTTCCGCCGGGGGGTGCTCCTGCTGCTCAAGCGGGCGAAGGCGACGGTGCTGCCGATGGGGGTGGCGGGCACGTTCGAGGCCTGGCCCAAGGGACGCTCGCTCCCGCGGCCGTTCGGGCACATCGTGCTGTCGGTGGGGGACCCGATCCCGAGCGAGGAACTGCTGGCGATGCCGGCGGAGGAGGCGATCGGCCGGCTCGAGCGCGAGGTGGCCGAACAGGTCGCTCGGGCCGCCGCCTCGAGGGGCGGGAAGTAGTCTTCGCTCGTGGCGACCGGGCCTTCCCATCCACGAACGGTGCGCGACGAGGCGGTGCGGGTCGCCCGGCGTCTGCAGCAGTTCGGCTTCGAAGCGCTCTTTGCCGGCGGCTGCGTGCGGGATCGGCTGCTCGGCATCGAGCCGCGCGAGTTCGACATCGCGACCTCGGCGACCCCCGAGGAGGTCAAGCGCGTGTTCCCGCGGGCGATCGGGGTGGGCGAGTCCTTCGGCGTGATGCTTCTCCGCAGCGGGGGAGCCACCTTCGAGATCGCGACCTTCCGCACCGACGGGGGCTATCTCGATGGACGCCACCCGACGGAGGTCCGGTTCGCCGGCGCGGAGGAGGACGCGAGACGCCGCGACTTCACCATCAACGGACTCTTCGAGCGGCCCGAGTCCGGCGAGGTGGTCGACTTCGTGGGGGGGCGGGGCGATCTCGAGGCGCGACTGCTGCGGGCGATCGGCGATCCGGCCGCCCGGCTCGCCGAGGATCGGCTTCGGGCGCTTCGGGCGGTTCGCTTCGCGGCCCGATTCGAGTTGTCGGTCGATCCGGCCACCGAGACGGCGATCCTCGCCCTCGACGGCGATCTCTTCGGCGTGAGCCGGGAGCGCCTCGGGCAGGAACTGCGTCGGATGTTCTTCGAGCGCCATCGGTCTCGCGCCGCCTCGCTGCTCGAGCGATGGGGGCTCGATCGAGTGCTGCTTGGAGCCCGAGGCGACTCGGAGGAACAACGCCGGCTCGCCTCGCTGCCGGCGGACGCGTCGCCGATGACCTCGCTCGCGGCGTGGCTTCTCGATCGAGGCGAGAGCACGGATCCGATTGCGGTGGCGGAGCGGCTGCAAGGCGGACTGGGCCTTTCGAATGCGGAGCGGGAGGAACTTGCCGCGGTGCTGCGAAGCGTCGAGAGCCTTCGGCACGAGTGGGGGCGGGCGGGCATCGCTCGACGCCGACGGCTGGGGATGGAGCCGGGCTTCGATCCGGCCGTCGCGATCCGGGAAGCGGAGGATCCGGGCGAGGGACAGGCTGCGATCGCGTTCCTCGCGGAGTACGGGCCAGATCGCTCGCCCGAGCGGCTCGTACGCGGTCGGGACCTCATCGAGGCGGGTTTCGTGCCGGGGCGTCGGTTCGGCGACCTGCTCGAGGCCGCGTACGACGCCCAGCTCGAGGGCCGGCTGCACTCGCGGGACGAGGCGCTGGCGTTCGTGCGAGACCTCGACCAAGGCCCGGACCTGCCGACGAACCGTTGATCGATCGTTGGACTCTCCGCCGGTCGGGTGACACAATGACGAGATCCCGGTTCACCCGCGCAAGCGCCGTGAAACCGGGAACCGTCCTGCGGTTACACCCGTTCCATCGATGTCGGCGTCCGGTGCTCGAGCACTGGTCGGTTGCCGGCAAGGTCTCCGCTTTCGATCGCCTTGGAGCCCGCATGCGAGACACGACCCTTCTCTCGGCCCTCTCGATTCCAGTCTTCGCCGCCTCGGCGCTGGCCGTCTCGCCGGCGTCCGTCGAGCCGCAAGCGGCGTCCGGCGGCTCCCCTCGGGTGCCGGTCATCTATCCGGTGCCGATGCGGGGCCAGATGGGCACCGACATCCACCCCGCCGCCTACGAGGCGATCGTGGAGGACGCGAAGAAGGTCCAACCGGATCTCATCGTCTTCATGCTCGAGTCGGCGGACATCAACAACGTCTTCTATCTGCGCGACGACGATCGCGCCGAGAGCGGCCTCGCGCTGCTCGGCGAGTACCGCGATCTCGTCTCGACGCTCCGCGACGAGCTCGCGGAGTTCCCGCAGGTCATGTGGGTCGAGGACTCGGTGGGCTTCGGTTCGCTGATGGCCCTCTCGTGGCCCGAGATGTACATGAAGCCCAAGGCTCGGCTGTGGGGACTGCAGAACGTCTCCCGCATGGCGGGCGGATGGCAGGATCCCGACGTCGCGGCCAAGATGATGGCCGCGTGGACCGGCATCGGGAACGGCTTCCTGCAGAAGGGCGGCTATCCCGTCGAGATCGGCCTCGCGATGATGCGGCCGGAGTACAAGCTCTCCGCGACCTTCGAGGGACGCAACGTCACCTGGAAGCTCGACACGAACGGCCACTGGGTGGTCGACAGCTCCGAGGGCGACGTCACCAACCTTCGCGCGGAACTGGCCGAGGACGTGGGCCTCTGCGATGGCCTCGCCGAGACGCTCGACGACGTGGCGTTCCTCAACGGGTGGCGCGAGTACGAGCTCGCCGAGAGCGGACAGCAGATCATCGAGAAGTACGTGGAGGACTGGCGCCGCACCTACGACCGCACCAAGGAGTGGATGCAGGATGCCGAGCAGGCCATGGGCTGGGCGAGCGGTCAGGATGCGATCCGCTATCTCGGTCAGGCCAAGAGCCTCTACGAGAAGGTGATCGGTGCCATGAAGCAGTACCCGGCGGTCGAGAACCGTTGGAAGCGCGACGGCGTGAGCCTGATGCAACTCGAGGTGCTCGTCGAGCAGCTCAAGGAGCAGATCCGCGGCATCCGCAGCGGAGGCCGTGGCGGCAACCTTGGCGGCGGGGGTGGCGGTCGCGGCGGCGGTCTCGGCCCGGGCGGACCGGCCGGCCGTCCGTGATCGGAGGCCGATGGGAACAAGGCGAGGCGCGGCGTCGATCGCCAGCCACGCTCGCGTGATCTGGATGCAGGCCGAACGCCTGCTGGAGTCCACAGACGATGAAGAGCCTGCTCTCGATCCTGTTCACCGCGGCGATCTCCATCGCGAGCGTCGCGCCGGTTCCGTTGCATGCCGCAAGCCCCACCGCGTCGTCGGTGGCGGAAGAGCAGCTGGTCTTCCGGAGCGGCAACACCTGGCGAGGTTCGCTGGGTGACCGCGTCTCGGTGGAGTTCACCGAGAACGGCGTGCTGCAGACCCTCGAAGGAACCCTCGAGCGGATCGAGAAGCGGTTCATCCAGGTCCGCGGCACGATCGCGGGCCGCGAGGCGACCAAGACGATCATCCTCGGCGACATCCGATCGATGAACTCGATCGGCGCCGGCGACACGCCCGTTGCCGCGCCGTCGCCGACAACCGCCCCGCCGGCTCGCAAGCCGACGGACCGGCCCACGGCGGCGCCGGCGGTGCAGCCCGTCGAAGGGGCGAATCAGAGCGCCGCGTCGAGCGACTGGCCGGGCGTCTTCCTGCTTCCCTTGAAGGGCACGCTCGGCATCGGGCTTCGTCACGACGAGATCAAGAAGATCGCCGCGGAGGCGGACAAGTACGGTCCGGGCCAGATCATCGTGCTGCTCATCGACAGCCCCGGCGGACTCGTCATCGAGGGCGACAAGGTCAGCGACGTCATCAACGACGTGAAGAAGCGTCACCGTGTCGTCGCCTGGATCCGCGAGGCGATCTCGGGTGGTGCCTTCACGGCGCTCCACTGCGACGAGAACTACTACATGAGCTTCGGCGCGCTCGGCGCGATCACGATGTTCGCGGGACAGACCGCGGCCAGCGGCGCCGAACTGCAGGCGTGGCTCGAGCGTTGCGGCGAGGTCGCCGAGGCCGGTGGCCGCAACCGCTACGTCGTGCAGGCGATGATCCACGCGCCGCTTCTGGTCTCCTACGACCGCGACGAGGAGACCGGCGACATCACCTACTACAACACCCTCGAAGGCGAGTTCGACCTCTCCGACGAGGTCAACAACCT
>JBMTTG010000017.1:0-21464 GCA_049449095.1 Phycisphaerales bacterium
TGGGGCTGTCGCTCGTGGCCTTCATCTTCTCGCGATTCGTCGCGGGGATGTCCAAGCAGCCCGCGTGGCAGAACCTTCGCGGCGGCGCCGGGGTCATGGTCGGCAACGCCCTGATCTGCCTTGCGATCGCGATCGGGCTGGTCTTCCAGCTGCTGCAGAAGCCCACGGTCATCGAGCATGTCGCCTACGGCTTCGCGATCTTCCAGCTCGCCGCGGCGGGCGAGATCGTTCTCAACCTGATCCTCAACCTCTATCGCCCGCGGCGAGCGGGCGAAGTGCCGCGGGCCGCGTTCGACTCGCGGGTGCTCAGCCTGCTCGCGGCGCCGGACTCGATCGCCAAGAGCGTCGGCGAGGCGATCAACTACCAGTTCGGATTCGACATCGCGAGTTCCTGGGGCTATCGACTGCTGCTCCGCAGCGTGGCATGGCTGCTCGGCTTCGGCGCGGTGGTCCTGCTGCTGCTCTCCACGGTCGTGGTCGTCGAGCCCGGCAAGCAGGCGGTGATCCTGAAGCAGGGGCGACTCCAGGCCGACGTGAAGCGGGACGGCGTGCTCTTCAAGTTGCCGTGGCCGTTCGAACAGGCCCAGTTGCACGACGTCGCGACGATCCGCGAGATCTCGCTCGGTGGCGTGATCCCCCGAGCCCGTGCGCTGAACCTGTGGGGGCAGGCCGAGGCGATCGATCCGGAGCGGCGTCCATTCATCGTCGGCGCCACCGCCGATGCCGCGGAACTGCAGTCGGCGATGGAGATCCTCGACGGCGGCTCCCTCGGCGGCGGCGCTGGACCGGCGGCGGGCGGCATCCTCGGCGGCGGCTCGATCCTCGCGGCAGGCGTGTCGACGCCGTCGCCCGAGGCGGGCTCGGGCTCGATCACCAACCAGTTCGCCCTCGTCGATGCCGACGTGCTGCTCCGCTACCGCATCAAGCCCGACGGGCTGCTCGACTGGCTCGGCTTCTGCAACGACACCCGCCTTCGCCGCTCGGCCCTCGACATGCGGGAGCGGGCGCTTCGCGATCTCGCGGTGCGCGAGGTGACGCAGGCGTTCTCCACGCAGCCGCTCGACGCGGTGCTCTCGCCGCAGGGCGACTCCCTCGTCACCGAGTTGCGCCGTCGCATCCAGCGGAGCTTCGACGAGCACTCGACCGGCGTCGAGGTCGTCTCGATCATGCTGCCGCGGCTTCGTCCGCCCGGCGAAGAGGCGGGCCGGTTCGAGGAACTCTCGATCGCCGCGCAGAACTCCCGCAAGATCGTCGAGCAGGCTCGGCAGACCGTGAACTCGACGATGGCGACCCTCGTCGGCGATGCCGGCCGCGCGGCCTCCATCGTCGCCGCGATCGAGGCGCTCCGCGAGCTTGGCCGCCGCGAGGGCACCGAGAGCGAGGCCTACCTGCAGACGCAGGTCGAGGTCGAGCAGATGCTGCTCGACTCCCGTGCGATGACCGCCAGCGTGATCAGCAATGCGCGGGCGCGACGATGGCAGCTGCACATGGAGGCCCGCCGCAAGGCCGAGGAGGTCCTCGGCGAGGCGCCGGCCTACGCGGTCGATCCGGAGCTCTACCGGCAACGGGCGCTCATGCAGGCCCTCGCCGAGGTGCTGCCTCGCGTCCGCGTGAAGTACGTCCTCTCGCCAGACCCCGAGCGGGTGCGGCTCGATCTCTCCATGCAGCAACCCGATTCGGGCCTCAACCTCGCCGACACCATCGGAGAGTCCCTGAACCCGTGATGCGTCTCCGCACGGCCGACTCCGACGTCCACTCCTCCCGACCGAACCCATGAACCGAACCTTCGCGATCCTGCTCGGACTCCTGATCCTCGCGGTGCTGGTGCTCTTCAACACCACCTACACCGTCAACTTCCACGAGCTTGCGGTGAAGACCCGCTTCGGCCGGCCCGCCGGCATCGTGGGCGAGGGCCTGCACTTCAAGCTGCCGTTCTTCATGGAGCGGGTGTCGAAGCTCGACACGCGACTGCAGCTCGTGGAGAGCCCGCTCGAGACCGTGCTCACCCGCGACGGGCAGCAGGTGGTGGTGCAGGCGTTCATGCTCTGGAAGATCGATCCCGCGGAGGACGCGGTGATGCGGTTCTTCACGAGCTACGGCGGCACCGACGCGGCGAGCCGCGAGTTCGAGACGCGCCTGCAGGGCGCGGTGCGGCTCGTCGGCGGCTACGAGTTCAAGGATCTCGTCGGCGCCGACAGCCAGCTGCCCGCGATCGAGACCGCGATCCTCGCCGACCTCCAGTCCAACGCCGTCGCCGGGATCGAACCGGTGTCGGTCGGCATCAGTCGCGTCGTGCTGCCGCCCAAGACGACCGTCGCGGTGCTCAGCCGCATGGCGGAGGTGCAGAACACGCTCGCGAAGCTCGAGGATGCGCGTGGCGCCAGCGAGGCCGAGGCGCTTCGCAGCCAGGCGGCGGCGCAGGCCGACGCGATCCGGAGCTTCGCCGAGCAGTGGGCCGCCCGCATCGAGGCGGTCGGCAACGAGGAGGCGACCCGCTACTACCAGGAGATGAAGTCCGAGGCGGGACTCGCGGTCTTCCTTTCGTGGCTCGACACGCTCAAGGCCGGGCTTCGCGGCAGCACCACGTTCGTCACCGACACCTCGCAGGCGCCGTTCCACCTGCTCGATCTCGGAGCCTCGACCGATGCCGGCGGCATTCCGCAGCCGAGCGGCGAGCCGTCGGCCTCGGCGGAGGGAAGCCGGTGAGCGAGGAGCTTCACGAAGGTCTCGGAGACGGCGTGCCGAGCGAGGAGGCCCCGATCGAGGAGGCCCCGCGCCGCGCGGCGAGCGCCGCGTTCGAGGTGGCTGCCGAGCCCGGTTCCGCGGCGTCGCTTCGCGATGCGATGGATCCGGCGAACCAGAGCCTCGGCGAGGCGCTGCGGCTCTCCTATCGCGTGCTGCAACTGGGCATCCTCGCGCTGGTGGTCACGTTCCTGCTCTCGGGCTTCCAGACCGTGCAGGACGGCTCGGCGGGGGTGAAGACGCTCTTCGGCGCGATCGAGGGCGAGCCGGGCGACGAGCAGCTGGCGCCGGGGCTTCATCCGTTCTGGCCCTATCCGGTCGGGCAGATCGTGACGGTCGAGCTCAAGCGGCCCGTCGAGGTGGGCGAGGCGTTCTGGCCGAAGTATCGCCGCGGCGAGAAGACGCTCGAGGAGGCGACCGATGGCGCCGACCTCACCAAGCACCTTCAGCCGGGCGAGGACGGATCGCTCCTCACCGCCGACGGCGACCTCGCGCACTTGCAGATCCAGGCGGAGTACGTCGTCGAGGATCCGGTCAGCCTGCTTCGCGCGATGCGTCCGGAGATGCTTCCGCAGGTGGTGCGGCTCGCGCTCGAACGAGGCGCGGTCGCCGCGGTGTCGCGCCTGACGCTCGAGGAGCTCACCGAACTTCGCGAGCAGCCGGCGTTCGCGATCCGCGACGACGCCCAGGCGGTGCTCGACGAGCTCGACTGCGGTGTGCGCATCGCCACGGTGACGCTTCCGGTGCGGATCGCGCCGCTCGCGGTCCGCCGCAACTTCGCGTCGGTGCAGACCAAGCGCGAGGAGGCGAAGACCGCCGTCGAGCGGGCGCGTCAGCAGGCCGCGACCACGCTCACCGCCGCCGCCGGCCAGTTCGCCTCGGGCGAGCTGATCCGCCTGATCATCGAGTACGAGAACGCCCTCACCCTCGGCGACCAGGGCGCCGCCGACGCGGTGCTCGGGCGCATCGGCGAACGGTTCGCGCAGCGAGACGTCGGCGGCGAGGCCGCGATGATCGTGGCGCGGGCGGAGGCGGCGATCTCCGCGAAGCGCTCCTCGCTGGCGAAGGAGGCCCGTCGGCTGCAGGGTCTGCTGCCGGCGTACCGCGAGAATCCCGAGCAGCTCGTCCGGCAGCTCTGGCTCGATGCGGTGCGGACGGTGCTCGAGGACGGCGAGGCGGAGGTCTTCTCGGTGCCCGGGAACCTCGCCCTCGTCGACATGGCGATCGAGAGCTCGCCCGATGTGATGCAGATCCGTCGCCGCGCGGAGCTCGAGCGGAAGAAGCGGGAGGCCGATGCGGCCGCCCTCACCCTGCAGCCGTTCCGGCTCGACTCGCGAAACATCATGATCAACCAGGCGGGCCGCCGTCTCGAGCGCGACGCGAGTCGCGGCTTCGGCAACGAGTGATCGGCGCCCCGTTTCCCCAGTGACCTCACGCGGAGCACGCGCGACATGGTGACCACGAACGAGAGCCAGGCCCCGGTCGTCGAGGCCGCCGGGCTCGTCAAGGTCTTCAGCGACTTCTGGATGCGGGCGAAGGCCCGCGCCGTCGACGGCATCGACTTCTCGATCCATCGCCACGAGATCTTCGGGCTGCTCGGCCCGAACGGCTCGGGCAAGAGCACGACGATCAAGCTGATCCTCGGGCTTCTCCGCAAGACCCGCGGACGGCTCACCGTCTTCGGACGCGATCCCTCCGACGTCTCGATCAAGCGGCGCATCGGCTACCTCCCCGAGGAGTCGTACATGTACCGCTTCCTCAACGCCCACGAGACGCTCGACTATTACGGGCGGATCTTCGGGCTGCGGGGCGCGGTGCGGAAGCGCCGCATCGAGGAGCTGCTCGAGATGGTCGGCCTCGGCGGCGCCGGGCACCGGCCCGTGGGCGAGTACTCCAAGGGCATGACGCGGCGCCTCGGCATCGCGCAGGCGCTCATCAACGATCCGGAGTTCCTCATCCTCGACGAGCCGACGTCGGGCCTCGATCCGATCGGCACCAAGCAGGTCAAGGACCTCCTCGTCGACCTCAAGAACCGCGGCAAGACGATCCTGCTCTCCTCGCACCTGCTCGCCGACGTCGAGGACGTCTGCGACCGCATGGTGATCCTCTACGGCGGGCGGATCCGCGCCACGGGCACCGGAGAGGAGTTGCTGCGCGACAGCTCGCACACGCTGATCCGCACCGGCCGCCTGCACGACTCGACGCTCGCGGAGATCGAGCGGGTGCTCGCGTCGAAGGAGGGCTTCGGCATCGATGGCGTGGAGCTGCCGCGCCAGAAGCTCGAGGAGTTCTTCCTCCAGATCGTCGAGCGGGCGCGAGCCGAGCAGGCCGCCACTTCGGGCGCCGCGGCCGGTGGCCGGACCGCGAAGTTCCTGATGGGCGAGGAGCCCTCCGAGGGCGAGTCGCTCATCGAGGGGCTCGTGCGCGGCGAGGCGCCGAAGCCGACCCCCTTGAAGGCCGTCGCCCCGGCGGCGCCGTCCGCGCCGGCAAAGGAGGCGGTGCTCGAGGAACTGCTGCAGCCCGAGAAGCCGGCGCCCGCCAAGCCTGCGGCCCGGGCCCCCGAAGCGCCCAAGGGCGTCGACTCCTCGGTGATCGAGGGGCTGCTCGGCGGCGAGGCGGAGGGCGGCGAGCAGGGGAAGGGCAGCCATGGGTCGTAGGCTGCTCGAGCTGCTGCGTCGGCTCGATCGCGCGCAGCACGGACGGACCGCGAAGGTCGCGTGCTCGGTGGCCGCGCTCGTCGTGGTCGTCGCGGCGTTCTGGCCGCTGCATCGCGAGGCGTCGCGTCTTCATCGCCTCGAGTCGGCGATCGTCGAACTGCTGAAGGACGCGAACCTCGCGGAGCGCGATGCCGCCGCGGTCGAGCTCTACGAGCAGGGCACGGTGACCGTCGACGGCGCGACCTACGGCGACGGACGCTTCCGCGGCGCGGATCAGCTGTTCGACGAGGCGGGAGCGCTGCTGGCCGCGGCGTCGGTCGGCGAGATCGTCGTGGCCGACGAGATCCCCGAGTGGGCACCGACCTTCCTGGTGCAGTCGCCCTCGACGACGCTTGGCTGGGCGGCGCTGGTGCTCGCCTGGCTTCTCGTCGCGATCTGGGCGGGTACGGCGGTGCAGCTGGTGCTGACTGCGGCGGCGACCGTCGCCGTCGCCGCTCCGTTCCTGCTGCTCGGCAAGGCCGGCGCGACGTTCGCGATCGGCGGCATGGGTCTGCTCGGCTTCAGCTTCGTGCTGCTCGTCCGGCTCGTGATCGCGGGGGTGTCCGGGCTCGGCCAGCCCGGCGCCGTCGCCGCCACGGTGATCCGCGAGGCGGTGCGGCAGAAGGCCTTCGCGGGCTTCATCGTGCTGCTGCTCGTGGTGCTCCCGCTGATCCCGCTCTGGATCGATCCCGCGACGCCGCTTCGCTACCAGCTGCAGGTCTTCATCGGCCGGAGCCTCGGCATCACCTACGCCGTCGCGGCGTGCATGACGCTCGTCCTCGCCTGCGCGACGGTCGCCTTCGAGATCCGCGATCGCCAGATCCTGCAGCTCATGACGAAGCCGCTCGCGCGAAGCCGCTATCTGCTCGGCAAGTGGTCGGGCATCGTGCTGCTCGACGCGATGCTGCTCGCGGTCTGCGGCTTGTCGATCTTCCTCTTCATCCAGTACCTGAAGACCCGACCCGCCGCGGACGCCTTCGACGCGCAGGCGGTGCGGGACGAGGTGCTCGTGGCGCGGGTCGGCATCGAGCCGCAGTACGACCTGCTGCCGCGGGCGCGCCTGCTCGAGATGATCGACGAGGCGATCGAGAACGACCCGATGCTGCGGGACGAGATCGCCCAGGGCGAGCGCGACGAGTACGAGGTCCGGCGCGAGCTCTTCGCGGAGTACCAGCAGGAGAACCTCGCCGGCCAGCGATCGATCGCCCCCGGCGACGAGCGGATCTACCGCTTCCCGGGGCTCGCCGTCGCGCGTCGGCTCGGGGCGAACCTGACGCTGCGCTACAAGTTCTACGCGGGCGAGTCGAGCCCGCACGTCCAGTACCCGGTGATCTTCCGGTTCCCCGAGGACGGCACATGGACCGACCGCCGCTTCGTGCCGGCGCAGTCGATGGTGCTCATCATCCCCGCGGACCTGATCGGCGAGGACGGCACGCTCGAGCTCGGCATCGCCAACGCGGCGTACAACCGCAACGCGGCGCCGGGCACCGCGGCGGTCTTTCCGGCCGAGCACACGATCTTCTTCGAACCGGAGGGCCTCGAGCTCATGTATCCGGTCTCGAGCTTCGAGGCGAACTTCCTGCGCGGCATGCTCGTGACGCTCGTGAAGCTCTCGTTTCTCGCGATGCTCGGCGTGGCGATGGCATCCTTCCTGAGCTTCCCCGTCGCATGCCTCGTCGGATTCGCCGTCTTCCTCGCCGCGGAGACCGTCCCCTTCCTTTCCGAGAGCATCGGGTCCTACCGCATCTACTACGACGATGGTTCGGTGGATTGGCTCAAGCAGGGCATCCGATCGATCGCGGTGGGGGTGGAGTGGATGCTTCGATCGTTCGGCCAGACTCGACCCAATCCGGCCCTCGTGGAGGGTCGCGAGGTCTCGTGGAGCGAGGTCTTCCGGAGCCTCGCGGTGATCGGGATCGGATGGTCGGCGGCGGTGCTCGTCGTCGCGATGCTCGTCTTCCGCCGCAAGGAGCTCGCCGTCTACAGCGGGCAGACCTCATGATCCGAGACCGCGTCATCCAGCTCGTCGCCGCGATCGTCGCGATCGCCGCGTTCGTCGGCGCTGGCACGCTGCTTCCCGTCGCCGTCAAGCGGAGCGAGGAGGCCGGCCTTCGCTACACCGACATCGCGGTCGAGGGCGCTCCGCCCATCGTCGCGATCGGCACCGCGATCGGCGCCTTGCGAGGCATCATCGTCGACTACCTGTGGATCCGCCTGACGATGATGAAGGAGCAGGGGCTCTTCTACGAGATCATGGCCAATGCCGATCTCATCACGAAGCTCCAGCCGCGCTTCCCGCAGGTGTGGGCGTTCCATGGCCACAACATGGCCTACAACGTCTCGGTGATGACCAACACGCCGGAGGAGCGCTGGAACTGGGTGCGCTCCGGCATCGACCTCGTGCGCAACGAGGGCCTTCGGTACAACCCCAACGACCTCGTGCTCCACAAGGAGCTCGCGTTCTGGTTCGGCCACAAGATCGACGGCATCTCCGACGACGCGCATCTGCACTACAAGCGGGAGTTCGCGCGGGAATGGCTGCTGCTGCTCGGCCAGCCGCCGCTCGACCACGCGGGACGCGAAGCGTGGATCCGGGCGATCGCGGAGGCGCCGAAGACCCTCGACGAGGCGGAGGCCAGGACCCCGGGCGTGAAGGCGCTCGTCCAGCGGCTCGAGGAGGCCTCGGGGGCCGGCGGCCTCACCGGCTTCGCCCTCGATAGGCGGCTGCTGCTCGCCTACGGCGAGTGGGAGGCGCTGCGGACCTCGCCCTACGCGAAGCTGCTCGATCTCGAGCCGCAGCTTCGCGCCAACAGCCCGCTCTATCGGGGCATCGACGAGGTCTTCTCCGATCCGGACCCCGAGGTCCAGAAGGCGGTCCGCACCCTCGTCGAGTTCCTGCGAAGGAAGGTGCTCGTCGAGGAGTACAACATGGACCCGGCGCGGATGCACCGCTACACGCTCGACGTGGGCCCGCTCGACTGGCGGCATCCGCAGGCCCACTCGCTCTACTGGGCCAGGAAGGGGACCGAGGACGGCGAAGAGCGGATCGACAACTCCGACGACATCTACAAGATCATCAACAACGACCGCGCCCAGATCCATGCGATGCAGGCGATGGCGCGGTCGGGGCTGATGAGCGTCGATCCGTTCAGCAACGACAATCCGGGGAGGCTCTCCGATCCCCGCTGGATCAAGGTGATCGACCGCTACTTCCGCGAGCTCTACGACAAGCACTACGAGTCCCGCGGCGCCGGCGCCGACACCTTCACCGACTTCCACGAGAACTTCATGACCTCCGCGGTGCGCGAGCTCTACCGCGCCGGCGACCTGGAGGGCGCTCAGGAGATCCTCGACGAGCTCGACCGCCTCTACGGCCGCGGCGGCATCGTCCCGAACACCAAGTACGCCCGCGACCTCAAGACCTTCGTCGACGAGACCACCGTCGGCGAGTACGAGTACCAGCCCGACATCGCCCGCTCGGACGTCTACGCCGCGTTGCAGCGAGGCTTCCGCGAAGGGCTGCTTCTCAATCGCCCGAAGGTGCTCGAGGACGCGCGGGTCTTCGCCCGCGACCTGATCGACTACTTCAAGACCAACCGCTACTACGACTTCGTCACCAAGTTCGGCGAGAGCCGCATCGGCGACCTGATCGGCGATCTCGAGGACAGCGAGCGGGTCGTCTTCCAGCGGGTGCTGATGGACCGGAGCCTGCCGCTCATCGACCGCCTCACGATCTACAACCGTTCGGCCGAAGCGTTCCAGCGCCGCGCCTACGACGCGGTGAAGCCGCAGCTCGAGGACGAGTTCGCGGCGAGCCCGATGTCGCGGACGCTCGTCTTCGGCCAGGTGCTCCCCGAACCTCCCGGCATGGAGGCCTACCGGGCGGAGCAGGCCCGCGAGGCGGCGGCGCGGCAGGCGGAGCTCGAGGAGCGGCTCGACCTGAGCCCGAACTGACGGTCCTTGCCGGAGGCCCCGAGATGCACGAGCGCCGACTGCCGCCTGCGATCCTCGCGATCGGCCGCAACTACGCCGACCATGCGAAGGAGATGGGCGGCTCGATCGAGCCGCATCCCACGGTGTTCATGAAGAACCCTGCCTCGGTGGTCGGCGACGGCGAGCCGATCGTGATTCCCGCGATCTGCCGGGAGCATGGCCCGCAGGTCGACTTCGAGGGCGAACTCGCCATCGTCGTCGGCGAAGGTTGCCGCGACGTGACGGAGCACGACGCGCTGCGGCATGTCGCCGGCTACGCGATCGCGAACGACGTGAGCGCCCGCTGGTGGCAGAAGCAGGGATCCGGCGGCCAGTTCTGCCGAGGCAAGAGCTTCGACACGTTCTGTCCGCTCGGGGCGACGGTGCCGGCGGCGCAGGTCGGCGATCCCAACGATCTTCGCCTCGTGACGCGTCTCAACGGCGAGGTGATGCAGGAGTCCTCGACCTCGCTCATGATCTTCAGGGTGCCGCGGATCGTCGCGGAACTCTCGCGCGGCATGACGCTCCTTCCGGGCACGGTGATCCTCACCGGCACGCCCGCGGGCGTCGGCGCCGGGCGCACGCCGCCGCGGTTCCTGCGCGACGGCGACGTCGTCGAGGTCGAGATCGAGCGGATCGGCATGCTGCGAAACCCGGTTCGCGAACAGCCCTGATGCTCAGTCGGCCGGGGTGCGGATCCGCTCCGCACGGCACAGCCTCGCCCGCTCGCAGTGGGGACACTTCATGAGGCGCACCGGTTCGCCGGCGGCGGCGAGGCGAATGCCTGGATAGGGGAAGGCTCGCTGGCAGGTCAGGCAGCGGGCCTGCCACGTTCGCCGCGTCTCGGCGACGAGCCGATCGAGCCATCGCCGCAGCCGCCCGATCACGCGGGCGCCTTGGGCGCGAGGTCCGCCGGGCGAGGCTGCTTCGCGAGCCGCCGCAGCCACGTGTAGACGATGAGCCGATCCGGCGGGATGTTGAGGTAGTCCGGGCCAGGCAGCGCGTTGCGGGCCATGAAGCCGAAGAGGAACCGTTGCCATCGTGGCATCTGCTTCCGCGTGCTCGTGAGGATCACCTCTTCGGCGACCACGAACACCACGCGACCGAGATCGATCGGAGGCCGATCGCCCTTGGGCTGGCCGCCGCCGGCGCCGAAGAGCCGCATCGCCTCGGCGAGCATCGCCGGGGCATCGGGCTCGACCATGTATCCGTGGTTCGCCTCGACGACCCACAGGCCCTGGTCGAAGCGTTCGACCCGCACGTTCGAGGCCTTCGCGTAGGGATCGCTCCACTCCGGTTCGAGGAGCAGGATGACGGCGTTCTCGGCGAGCACATGGGTGTGGCGGCAGTGCTCGAGGACGCGGGCGCTCGCGTACTCGACGTCGCCGAGGCGGACGACGAAGGCGGCCGTTCCGGGCACGCGGGTGACCGGCTCCTTGGCGAGTTGCGCCGCGAGGGAGGCCGGCGTGCGGATCTCGCCGATCAGCGAGCGCCGCACGAGGTCGCGGCCCTTCCGCCAGACGATCATGATCGTGGTGGCGGCGGCGGCGATGAGCATCGGCACGTAGCCGCCGTCGGCGATCTTGGTGAGGCAGGCCCCGAAGAGCGAGAGGTCGATCACGAGAAGGCCAGCGAGCAGCGGTCCGCCAAGCCACCACCGCAGTCCGCGGCGGCGATTCATCACCCGCACATAGGCGATCGAGGTGATCGCCATGGCGCCGGTCACCGCGATGCCGTAGGCGGCGGCAAGCGCATCGCTCGACCGGAACCCGAGCACGAGGGCGATGCAGATCGCGCCGAGCGCCGCGTTGATCACGGGAATGTGGATCTGGCCGCGGCTCGACGCGCTCGTGTGCCGCACGTGCATCCGCGGCAGGTAGCCGAGATCCATGGCCTGGCTGGCCAGCGAGAAGACCCCGCTGATGAGGGCCTGCGACGCGATGATCGTCGCGAGGGTCGCCAGCACGACCAGCGCCGCCCGCCACGCCTCGCCCGGCGCCAGCAGGAAGAAGAGGTTCTCGTCGAGGGCGTGCTCGGGCTGACGGATCGAGAAGGCCGCCTGCCCGAGGTAGTTGAGGATCAGCGCGGGGAAGACGACGTACCGCCACGCCCGCACGATCGGCGTGCGCCCGAAGTGCCCGAGATCCGCGTAGAGCGCCTCGGCGCCGGTGACCGCGAGCACCACGGCGCCGACGATCGCCCAGGCGATCCAGCCGCCCGAGACGAGAAGCATCGCTCCGTGGCGAGGATCGAGGGCCGCGAGCACCGACGGCGTGCGCACCACCTCGACGGCGCCCATGGCGCCCAGCGCGAGGAACCACACGAGCATCACCGGCCCGAAGATGCCTCCGAGCCGTCCCGTGCCGAAGCGTTGCGCCAGAAACAGAGCCGCGAGGATCGCGACCGAGATCGGCACGGCGAACCTCGACCACGTGGGATCGAGCGTGCCGAGCCCCTCGACGGCGCTGAGCACGGAGATCGCGGGGGTGATCGCGCCGTCGCCGAAGAGCAGAGCTGCCCCGAAGACGAGCATCAGCGCCATCAGGCGGCGATCCTCGGGCTGCCGGGGCTTGCCGCCGAAGAGCAGGGCCATGAGGGCGAGGATCCCGCCCTCGCCGTGGTAGTCGGCCCGCATCACGAGCATCACGTACTTCACGCCCACCACGAGCAGCAGCGTCCAGCAGATCAGCGAGGCGACCCCGATCGCGGCGTCGGCCCCCGCGATCGAGAGGGCGGTCTCGAAGGCGTAGAGCGGGCTGGTTCCGATGTCGCCGAAGACGACGCCGAGGGCCAGCAGGGTCAGCCCCGCGCCCCCGGCGGATCGATTCGTGGTCGTTGCGCTCGTCACCCGTGGAGCAGAACCGCATCGGCGGCAAGGTGCAAGTCGCGACATCGCTGGCCGGCGAGTGTCGCCGCGCCGTGCACCGGGCCCGACCTTGCCAGATCGCGGATTCAGAGCCCGTTCAAGGAACCGGATCCTCGCCGCTCCCGCCCCACGGATGGCAGCGCGCGATGCGACGCACCGTGAGCCATCCGCCGCGGATCGCGCCGTGCCGCTCGACCGCCTCGAGCCCGTAGTGCGAGCAGCTTGGCGCGAAGCGACATTGACCGCCGAGCACGTGGCCGAGCGACCGCTGATAGCCGCGGATCGCGAGGATCAGGATCCAGGCGGCGGGGCTTCGTCCTCGCGTGGCTCGTGCCGCTCCGCGTCCGCCTCCGCGGTCTCGGTCGGGTCGTTCGGGCGGTCGCGGCGCCATCGGCGATCGAGCTCCTCCGCGGCCCGCCGAAGCAGCCGCCGATAGTCGTCGACCGCGATGAACTCGTGCGGATGCGCGACGACGAGCAGATCGTATCCGGCGGGCAGTTGCGATCGGATCGTTCGAAACGCCTCGCGGATCAGGCGCTTCAGGCGATGCCTCGCGACCGAGTTCCCGCAGCGGCGAGAGACCGAAAGGCCGAGGCGCGTGTCGCCGGCCGTCGCGAGATCCGAGTTCGGCCGGCCGTAGACGAGCAGAGGCCCGACCCGCGTGCGAACACGGCCCTCGAAGGCGCGGCCGAACGCCGAGTCGCCGCGCATGCGGAAGCGTCGGCCGAACCGGAACGCCCGAGGCTCGCGCTCGTCGCCGGAACCCATCGCCGATCAGTCCTGCTCGAGCTGCACGTTGTAGTGGCGCAGCAGTCGCGTGCGGGTGAGCATGCCGATCACCCGCCCCTGTTCGTCGAGGACCGGAAGGCTCTCCACGTCGGCGCGGCCGAAGCGGTCGACCGCGCGGTCGAGCGTGTCGTCGGGACGAAGGGTCGGAAGATCGCCGCGCATGATCTCGCCGACCTGCAGCAGGGGGATCGACTCGCGGTAGACGAGCGCGTCCCGCAGCGTGCCGCCGGCGACGAGGCCGAGATAGCGCTCGCCGTCGCCGACCACCGCGAAGTCGCTCACCGGGAAGCGCTCCGCGAGATCGAGCAGGCGCTGGCTGTCGTCTCCGGGGGTGACGAGCACCGGCGGCAGCAGCGGGAGCTCGCCGACGGTGTGCCGGCGAAGCAGCGTGAGGTCGCTCATGCGTCCGACACGGATGCCCGCCGCAGCGAGTTCGGCGGTGTAGAGGCTCTCGCCGGCGAGACGCTTCGCGAGGCTCGTCGCGATGGCGGCGGTGAGCATCAGCGGCAGGATGAAGTCGTACTGGCGCGTGAGCTCGTAGACGAGCAGCACCGCGGTCATCGGGGCGTGCGTGGTCGCGGCGACCATCGCCGCCATCCCGACGAGCGCGTAGAGCGCGGGGCTCGCATCGGGGAACCACCCGGTCTCCCGCGCCACCACGCCGAAGAGGCCGCCGATCGCGGCGCCGAGCACGAGGGCCGGCGCGAAGAACCCGCCGGAGCCTCCCGATCCGAGGGTGATCGAGGTCGCCAGCAGCTTGAGGATGAGCCAGCCCCCGAGGATCAGCGAGGTCGCCTCGCTTCCTTCGAGATAGAAGGTCGGATCGAGCATGCGCCGGATCGCCGGATAGCCGGTGCCGAAGAAGGGCGGAAGCCCGCCGGGCGTGTTGGTCGGCGTCGAGAGCAGCCACCAGAACGACACGCCCAGCACGCCGAGCAGCAGCCCGCCGACCGCGGGACGGAGGGGCCGAGGCATGCGGGTTCGTTCGAACGCGCGATCGAAGACGCGTTCGGCAAGCATCAGCCATCGCAGCACGCCGACCGCGGCGATTCCGCAGACCACTCCAAGCAGCAGGAAGACCGGTACCTGCGCGACGGTGAAGGTGCCCGCGCTCGTGCCGAAGAACTCGGGCCCGACGCCGAAGAGCGGCTCGTTGGTGCCGAGGATCGTCTGCACCGTCGCGGCGGCGACCACCGCGGAGACGACGATCGGCGTGAACGCCCGCAGCGAGAAGTCGCGAAGCAGGACCTCGAGGACGAAGAAGATGCCCGCGATCGGCGCGTTGAAGACCGCGGCGAGCCCCGCGGCTGCGCCGCATCCGAGCAGCGAGGTCATCGAGGCCGCATCGGATCTCGTGAGCCGGCCCGCGTTCGATCCCACCACCGATCCGATCGCGACGATCGGCCCTTCGGGACCGGCGCTGCCGCCGAATCCGATGGTGAGCGTCGAGCCGAGCCACTGCCGGATGCCGAGCCGCGGCGGCAACTTCGCCCCCTCGCGATGGATGCCGAAGAGGACCTGCGTCACGCCGTGCCCGGTGGTGCGGAGCGGAAGTCCCCAGGCCAGGAAGCCGGTCAGCAGGCCGCCCACCGCCGGCGCGAAGAGCAGGAGTGCGAGGCCGGCGATCGGAACCGATCCATCGACCTCCTCGCCGAGCAGGTGCTCCATCCACTCGATCGGATAGATGAAGCCCAGCGCCGCGAGCCCCATCAGCACCCCGAGCACCGTCGCCGTGATCAGCGGGACCGCCGGGCTGCCAAGCCCCAACCGGTCCGCCAGCGTGCCCGACTTCGCCGATGGGGCGGCGGTCGGCGGAAGCGGAGGACTGCCTGGAGGGGTGGGGTCGCGGGGAGAGGTCATGGGCTGGCGGGGCGGAGAGGCCCCATCGACGCAGGTTCGAACCAGGGTCCTTCTCTTCGGTCCGATCGCCGGTATCATGCCCGATTCGCCCGAACCGGGACGACCGGCGGGATTCGAGGAGACGGACGCACCCATGATCGAAGCCCTCAACAGCGACGACCTCATCCGGAAGTTCGGGGGACGCTTCAAGCTGACCGCCCTCATCCAGCGGCGGCTCGAGGAGCTGATCGCCGGGGATCGCCCCCTCGTCGAGCGCCGCGGCCGCTCGGATCTCGAGGTGGTGGTCGACGAGATCCTGCAGGACAAGATCTCGCTGACCGCCGGCGAGTCCTGATCGCTCGGCTTCGGCCCTGGATCCCTCGTGGACCACGGCAACCCTGAACGCCTGAAGGCGCTTCGCGGACGACGGCTGATCATCGCCGTCGGCGGTGGCATTGCGGCCTACAAGGTGGCCGGGCTCGTCAGCACCTGCGTGCAGGCGGGCGCCGAGGTGCTCGTCTCGATGACCGAGGCGGCGACCCGCTTCGTGACGCCGCTCACCTTCGAGGCGATCGCGGGATGTCCGGTCTTCCTCGACCCGTGGAATCCACCGGACCGTGCCGATCCGCAGCACGTGCGTCTGGTGCGCGATCTCGATCTCATGATCGTCGCCCCGTGCACGATGGACCTGCTGGCTCGGCTTGCCGCCGGAATGGCCGACGATGCGGTGACCTTGCTCGCCTCGGTGATCGACCGCTCGAAGACACCGACGCTGCTGGCTCCCTCGATGAACGAGACGATGTGGCACCAGCCCGCGACGCAGCGGAACCTCCGCACCCTTCGAGAGGACGGCTTCACGGTCGTCGAGCCCGCGGAGGGGTGGCACGCCTGCCGCACCGGCGGTGCGGGCCGGCTTCCAGAACCAGAGGCGTTGATCGACGCGGTGATCGCCCACCTGCCGGGCCGGGCCTGATCACCGCGAGCGGCCGCGACCTACACCGCGCAACTGTTCCGCGGGCCCTCGAAGCGATTCCACGGCATCCGGGAGAGCACCGCGGCGAGGCCGCAGGTCCCGCTGAGGCCGGCGAAGAGCAGGCCGGCTCCGAAGAAGGCCGGCACCACGAGGAACCACGGATTCACCCAGTGGGCCAGGGCGGCACCGGCGAGCACGCCGGCGCCGATCACGATCTGGACCTGCCGCATCAGCGAGATCGGAGGCGCCTTGCCCACCCGGGTCGGCAGGTTCGCCTGCTTCCATGCGGTGAGGCCGCCCGCGAGGCTGTAGCCCTGCTGGCCGCCGGCGGCGCGATACCGGCCCAGTGCGTCGAGTGAACGCTTGCCGCTGCGGCAATGGAAGACGATCTTTCGCGACCCGCCGGCGAGAAGCGGCTTCGGATCGAAGGTCGAGAGGGGATTGAAGCCCGTCTCGTCGATCCATTCCGCCGCACGCTCGTCGGGCTCGCGCACATCGACGATCACTGCCTCGCCGGCTTCAAGCCAACGGCGCGCGGTGGCGGGGTCGATCTCGAGCGAGGCTTCGGCGGCGGGGGTGATGGTGGCGCTGGTCATGGAGGGTCTCCTGATGGAAGGAGCGGGAGTCGGGCGAGATCGCCTCGCCGACGGGGGGTTCCGAGCCCGGATCGGAGGTCGAGGTTCCTCCGTGGGCGGAAGATTCCGGACGATCCTTCGTCCATCGGTCAGGTGAGGTCGGCGCCCTGATCGCGGTAGTAGTCGGCGACCGAGGTGCGGTAGGCCTGGCGGAACTGGGCCTCGATCTTCTCCGACCACGAGGCCGCCGCGGCGCCGCGGGCGGCGTAGTACTCGCGCATCGAGGCGTCGTAGTCGCGCACGCCGGCGAGCAGCGTCTCGTCGTCCGGATAGTGCTCTTCGAAGAGCACCGCCTCCGGCGCAAGCCGCGGCCGCAGCGCCGGATCCTCCGCGGGCTTGCCGACGCACAGCCCGAAGAGCGGGTAGACGCCTCGCGGAAATCGCAGCAGCTTCTGCACGGCGGCGAGGTCGTTGCGAAGGCCGCCGATGTAGCAGATGCCGTAGCCCATCGATTCGAACGCCACGCAGAGGTTCTGCGCGAAGAGCGTCGCGTCGATCGCGGCGACGAGGAAGCCCTCGAGCCGCGTCTCGTACGGAAGCTCGGCGCGCTCCGCGAGCAGTCGGTGCCGCCGGGTGTCGCCGCAGACCACGAAGAACGCGCCGCATCGCGCGACCTTCGCCTGCCCGCCCGTGAGTTCGACGAGCTTCGCGAGCCGATCGGCGTCGCGGATCCGCAGCAGCGAGTAGGCCTGCACGTTCGAACTCGTCGAGGCCTGCTGCCCGGCCGCGACGGCGAGCCGCACGTCGCCGTCGGGAATCGGCGTCTCCTCGAATCGGCGGATCGAGCGGTGGGAGAGCAGCGTGTCGAGGGTGGGATTCTGGTTCATCGGGGGGTCGCATCGGAGGGCGAGCCGGCGGCTTCGCGAGGAAGTTGTGGCGGATTCCTCGCCTCCGTCAGGCGCGCCCCTTCAGCATTCCGTTCCAGTAGAGCGCCGGCAGCAGCCACTTCTTCAGGGCGTACATCGAGGCCCGCTCCTTGCCCTGGTCGAACGGGAAGGTCTCGACGGGCTCGTTCTGGTAGTTGAACTCCGCGAGGATCAACTTGCCGTAGCCGGTGACGAGCGGGCAGGAGGTGTAGCCGTCGTAGGACGCCTCGCCCTCGCGGCCCGAGAGCGAAGCGAGCAGGTTCGCGACGAGCACCGGGGCCTGCTTCCGGATCGCGGCGGCGGTCTTCGACGTGGGAAGCCCGCTGCAGTCTCCGAGCGCGAACACGTCTGGGTAGCGCACGTGCCGCAGCGAGGAGGCGTCGACGTCCACCCATCCGGCGGTGTTGGCGAGGGGGCTCTTCGCGAGGAACTCCGGCGGCCCCATGGGCGGCGTGACGTGGAGCATCTCGAACCGCTCGACGGAGTCCCCGCCGGTCTCGAGGTCGCGGATGACGGCGGTGCCGCCGGCGGCGTCGAGGGAGACGAGATCGTGGCGGAACCGCACCTCGATGCCCTTGCGCTCGATCACCTTGGTGAGCGCGTCGGCGTACTTCTTGACGGCGAAGATCTTCGGGTTCGCGATCACGAAGACGATCCGGCACTTCTCGCGGATGCCCTTGCGCCTCCAGTGGTCGTCGGCGAGGTACATGATCTTCTGCGGGGCGCCGCCGCACTTGATCGGGGTGCTGGGGTGCGTGAAGATCGCGGTGCCGCCCTCGAACTCCTCGATCGCCTTGCGGGTGAAGTCGACGGTCTCGTAGCTGTAGTTGCTGCAGACCCCGTGCGTGCCGAGACCTTCGCGCAGGCCCGGGATCCGATCCCAGAGCAGCGACAGTCCGGCGGCGACCACCAGCCGCTCGTAGGCGATGGAGTCTCCGCCACGGGTCGTGACGAGGCGAGCCTCCGGATCGATCGAGACGGCGGCGTCGCGGATCCACGTGACCTTGCGGGGCATCACCGACGCCATGGGCCGGGCGGTCTTCTCCTTCCGGTAGGCGAGCCCGCCCACCAGCGTCCACGCCGGCTGGTAGTAGTGGGCTTCCGCCGGCTCGAGCACCGCGACATCGGGATTCCGCATCGCCCGGCAAAGGCGTGCCGCGACGCTGATGCCTCCCGTGCCGCCTCCGATCACAAGGACCCGGTGCTTCCGCTCGGCCATGGCTGTCGTCCTCCTCGGTGAGACTCGAACATCGCCGCGCGGCGATCGTTCGCAGGCTTCGCGAGGATCGGCGCGAGTCCGATCCGTGTCAATGCGTTGCCGCCGGAGGCGCGACGCGGAAACCGCGTGAAGTCGGGAACCTCGCCGCGATGCGTCGCCTCTCAGCGGCCGTCGCCATGGCGCCCGGTATGCTCGCCCTCGAGAGGCGGGTCGGTCCCGCTCGGCGGCGTGCCAACGGAGAACCCATCATGCTCTGGAGACTCATCTACGACGAGGACCTCGCCGAGGGCGCCTACCTCATCGGCTGCCAGCGCACCGGCGAGGCGATCGTGTTCGATCCAGAGCGCGACGTCGATCGCTACATCGATCTCGCGAAGAGCCACGGCCTGAAGATCGCCGCCGTCGCGGAGACGCACATCCACGCCGACTTCCTTTCCGGCGCCCGCGAACTCGCGGAGCGGGTCGGGGCCCACGTCTACGTTTCGGGACTCGGCGGGCCGGACTGGCAGTCCAAGTGGGTCGGACCCTACAAGCACACGATCCTCAAGGATGGCGACACCTTCAAGGTCGGCAACATCGTCTTCAAGGCCGTCCACACGCCGGGACACACGCCCGAGCACGTCGTCTACCTCGTCGAGGATCAGGGCGGCGGGGCCAACGAGCCGATGGGCGCGATCACCGGCGACTTCATGTTCGTCGGCGATCTGGGCCGGCCGGACCTGCTCGAGTCGGCGGCGGGAGTCGCCGGCGTCGCGGACGGATTCGCGCACGATCTTCATCGCACCACCGCGAAGTTCATGAGCCAGCCCGATCACCTGCAGATCTGGCCCGCGCATGGATCCGGTTCGGCGTGCGGCAAGGCGCTCGGCGCCGTGCCGCAGACGACGATGGGCTACGAGCGGCGCTTCAACCCGATGCTGCAGTTGGTGAACGACGAGCAGGCGTTCGTGAAGTCGATCCTCGAGGGGCAGCCCGAGCCCCCGGTCTACTTCGCCCGCATGAAGGCGTGGAACCGCGACGGGGTGCCGCTGCTCGGCGATCTGCCCGCGCCGCGGAAGCTCGCCGCGAGCGAGATCGACGCGGCGCTCGCCAAGGGCGTGGTGCCGATCGACGTTCGTCCGCAGCATTCCTTCGTCGACAAGCACCTGCCCGGCAGCCTGTGGACGCGGCTTGGTCCCGCCTTCCTGATGGCGGTCGGCAGCTACGGCGAGCCGTCCGAATCGTTCCTCCTCGTCTGCGAGGAGCACGAGGTGGATCGGATCGTCCGCAACCTCGTCCGCATCGGACTCGACCGCGTCGCGGCGTGGATCGATCCCGCAACCCTCGAGCAGCACTTCGCCGCGGGCGGCGCGCACGAGTCGATCCCCGAGATCACCGTCGACGAACTTGCGAAGCGCCTCCAAGCGACGCCGGATCTCCCGCTGCTCGATGTGCGTCGCGCCTCCGAGCACGGAGCCGGTGCGATCGCCGGTGCCGCGAACGTCGCCCATACGCGGCTCTATCCGCGCCTCGCGGAGGTGCCGGCGGGCGAGCCGCTCGTCGTCCACTGCCAGAGCGGGCAGCGTTCGACGATGGCGGCCGCGGCGCTCAAGCGCAAGGGGCGAAGCGTCGTCAACGTCGAGGGCGGTTATGCGGCGTGGGCGAAGGGGCCCGGACGCCGTGCCGCTGCCGGCGCGACGTCGTGAGCCCAGGGTCCGCGATCCCGCTCGCCGCCTGAAGTCCCGATCGATCCGACGCCGGAAGCCCCGCCGATGCACCTCACGATCCTCATCGGCGGGCTACTCATTGGGGCGTGCCTGGGTCTGCTCGGTTCGGGCGGCTCGATCCTGACGGTCCCGGTCCTGGTCTACCTCCTCGGCCACGAAGCGAAGCCCGCGATCGCGGAGAGCCTCGCGATCGTGGGGCTCATCGCGGCGGGCGGATCGATCCGACCGATCCGTCGCGGATGCGTCGACTGGAAGAGCGTCGTGTTCTTCGGCGTGCCGGCGATGGCCGGCACCGTGCTGGGCGCCTGGATCGCAGGCTGGGTATCGCCCTACGTGCAGTTGCTGACCTTCGCCCTGGTGATGGTCGCGGCGTCGATCGCGATGCTCCGTCAGGCCGGGAGGCCGGCGGGCGCATCGACGACGCGGCGGCCTCGGGTCGGGCTCGGCGGCCTGGCGATGATCGCGACGGAGGGCATCGGCGTCGGCGCATTGACGGGATTCGTCGGCGTCGGCGGGGGATTCCTCGTCGTCCCGGCCCTGGTGATGCTGGGGGGGCTCGCGATGCCGGTGGCGGTGGGGACAAGCCTCCTGATCATCGCGATCAAGAGCGCCAGCGGCTTCGCGAAGTACATGACGCAGCTCGAGGGCTCGATCGACTGGACGACCATCTGGCTCTTCGCCGGCATCGGCTCGCTCGGAAGCGTGGCGGGGGCCGCCCTTGGGGGGCGCTTGAACGAAAGGATGCTCAAGCGGGTCTTCGCGATCGTGGTGCTCGTGATGGGGGCCGGCATCGCCGCGATCGAGGTCGGGAAACTCGTGGCGGCCCCGGAACCGTCCGAGGCGGAGGTCGCCGAGCCCGGTTCCGCGGTGGGTGGCCTGGCTTCGCCGGGAGCAGCCGATTCCGGCTCGCCGGCGCCAGACGAGCCTTAACGCGATCTTCACGGAAGGGCATCGCGGCGAGTGGGGGCGGCGGAGACAGTTCCCGTCCGCGGTCCTCCCCCGGGACCGCACGACCCCGCGGAGCCGAACCCATGCAGATCCTTCGTTCCCCGTTCCGAGTCGCGTTGGCGACGATCGTCGCCCTGGCCTTCGCCCTGCCCGCTCAAGCCCAGGTCTCGGTCGACCCCGACCTGCCGGAGTACACCCCCGTCCAGGGAGTCT
>JBMTTG010000018.1:0-21147 GCA_049449095.1 Phycisphaerales bacterium
GCCGAGTCCAGCATGGTCGAGGCCCTCGACGAGGTCCTCGACGAGACCGGGGTGTACTTCACGCCGGCGATGCCGGAGCACGCGGCGGATGCGACGCCCGAAGTGCAGCAACAGGCCATGGAGGCATGGACCGCCCGGCACCAGCAGGGACCGATCGCGATGGTCGTCTTCCAGCAGGAGGGCTTCGAGCCGATGGCGCCGTCGATCATGGCGACGGGGGTCGCGATGGACTTCGTCGCGGCGTTGCTCGTCGCGGTGCTGATGGTCGCGGTCGGCGGCGGCTACGGCCGTCGCTTCGCGGTCGGCCTCGGCATGGCGGTCTTCGCCGCGATCACCGGGCACGGCATGTACTGGAACTGGTTCCAGTTCCCCGACGACTGGAGCACGGCGATGGCCGCCGACCAGATCATCGGATGGACCCTCGCCACCATCGTCATGGCCGCGATCGTGCGGTCTCGCCCGCCGGTGGGAGCCTGAGCCCTCGATGAGCGGATCCCGATCGTTCCAGGCCCCCAAGGGCACCCGCGACTTCTATCCGCCGCAGATGGCGGTGCGTCGACACATCGACGAGGTGTGGCGACGCGCTTCGATCGACTGCGGCTTCGAGGAGATCGACGGCCCGACCTTCGAGCACCTCGATCTCTACACCGTCAAGAGCGGCGAGGGGATCGTCTCGGAGCTCTTCTCCTTCCGCCGCGCCGGCGGCGAGGACGACTACGCCCTGCGCCCGGAGTTCACGCCCACCCTGGCCCGAATGGCGGCGGCAAAGGGGCCCTCGCTACCGCTGCCCACCAAGTGGTTCGCGATTCCGTCGCACTTCCGCGCGGAGCGGCCGCAGCGGGGGAGGCTCCGCGAGTTCTTCCAGTGGAACGTCGACGTCGTGGGCCTCGGCGAGCCCGATGGCGAGGTGGAGGTGATCGAGTGCGCGGTGCTCGCCCTCGAGCGCTTCGGGCTCTCGCCGCAGGACGTGCAGGTTCGCCTGAGCCACCGCGACGCGGTCGCTTCGCTGTTGCGCCTGCTCGGCACGCCCGAGGCGAGCGTCCCAGGCGCGTTCGAGCTGCTCGATCGGTTCGATCGGCTGCCGCCGGACGAGTTCGCGCGTCGAGGCGAATCGCTCGGGCTTTCTCGGGACTCGATCGCGCGGCTGCGCGAGTCGATCGTCGCGGCGCGTCCGATGTCCGAGTCGCCCGGGCAGATCGCGGCGGCGATGGGCGTCGAGGCCTCGCAACTCGCCTCGATCGAACCGCTTCAGGAACGCCTGCAGCGCGCGGATCTGCTTGAGTGGTGCACGTTCGATCCGGGCATCGTGCGGGGGCTCGCCTACTACAAGGGCATCGTCTTCGAGATCCACGAGACCGGTGGCGCGGAACGCGCCATTGCCGGCGGCGGGCGCTACGACGGATTGATCTCGCTCGTCGGCGGCCCCGATCTCTCCGCCTGCGGCATGGGGATGGGCGACGTCGTGCTCTCGCTCGTCCTGAAGGATCGCGGGCTGCTCGGCGAGGACGAAGGCGAATCGCTGCTGCCGCGGCCGGACGCGTTCGTCGTGGCGCTCGCCGACGAGGCGTCGGCACTGGTGCCCTCGGCCCTGCGCTCGCTTCGACGAGCCGGGCTGCATGCCCGCATGAGCCATCGGGCCTCCCGCAACCTCGGCAAGCTGCTCGCGGACGCGAACAAGGCTCGCGCCCGCTTCGCGGTGATCCTCGATGCAGGCGTTGCCGAAGGCCGCGCCACGCTCAAGGATCTCGCGAGCGGTGGTCAGGTCGACGTGCCGATCGCGACGCTCGCGGAAGAGCTTCGTGTTCGCCTCGACGAGGCGCGTGCGTCGTGAGCCGTGTCACATGATTCGCTCCGGCCGGCTCCTCGCGATCGTGGCGGTCGAGGCCGAGGCGAAGGCGCGCGCGAACGTCGCCGATGCGGAGATCGTTGTCGCCGGCATCGGCCGAACCAATGCCGCTGCCGCGACGACTCAGGCGATTCTCGAGGACGGCCCGATTGCGGCGGTCATCTCGATCGGCATCGCGGGCGCCCTGCCGGACTCGGGGCTGGGCCTCGGGGATCTCGTCGTCGCGAGCGAGTCGGTCTACGTCGAGGAGGGGCTCGAGACGCCGGAGGGCTTCGGCGACATGCGGACGTTGGGGTTTCCGCTCGGCGAGTTCGAGGGGAATCGCGTTCCGGCGGACGCGGCCCTGCTGACGACGTGCTCGGCGCTCGGCCGCGTCGGCGTCATCGCCACCGTGGCGACCTGCTCGGGCACCGATCGGCTCGCTCGAGAGGTCGTCCACCGCACCGGCGCGATCGCGGAGGCGATGGAAGGCGCGGCGGTCCTCCACGCGGCGCGAAGGCTCGGCGTGCCGGCGATCGAGGTCCGTGCGATCAGCAACACGACCGGCGATCGCCCGACACAGCGATGGGAGATCGCGCGGGCGTTCGCGACGCTCGGCGACGCCTGGCCGCGGGTCGTCGCGGCAATGCGCGATGCGCGCTGATCGCCGCGATCACGCCCTCGTCAGTTCGATGGTCCCCGGCCGCGGCTCGTGAGCGTGACGTTGAGGTACGCGCCGTTGCCGTTCTGCGGAATGTTCGTGCCGACCGGCGTGGTCCAGACGAGACCCACGACGTTCGACCACCACATCGCCGGGTAGCCGGAGACCACGTAGGGCGCCCGCGGCGGAGCGAAGGTCCACGCCATCGGGATCACCAGGTTCATGTCGGGCACGTTGGCGAAGCCCTTCCACGGGCGTTCGATCTTCGCCTGCCGCAGGGCCGAACGCCGCATCATCATCGGATCGAAGGGAATCCAGCCGGCGTTGGGCAGGAAGAACTCGCCCCACACCCATGGCCCGCTGCCCCCGTTGGCGAGGAACTTGCGGTTGGGGTCGTTGTAGCGCGTCACGCCGAGCACCGGACGCGCGGGGATGCCTGCGGCCCGCAGCGAGGCGACCGCGAGGCAGGTGAGGTCCGCCGGCGTTCCGTTGCCGGAGGACAGCAGCGAGAGCGAGCCGTAGACATCGATGCCGTTGATGGAGCCGTAGCCCTGACGAACCACGCCGGTTCCGGTCACGTTCCGGGCGACGAGCGTCGCGGCGCGGACGAGCTCCTTGGCGGCGACGTACGGCGTCACCTCGCGAAGACGTCCGCCACTCGTCTGGGCGACGAACGCCTGGATCGCCGGCGCGGCCGAGTCGATCAACGTCTCGGGCTCGAGGAATCGCCGCACCTCTTCCGGCCACTCGCGGGGCCAGGTGATCGACGCGGCGCGAGCCGCGGCGACCGAGACCTCGAAGCTCGCGGCGAGGAAGACCGTCTGCCATCGGATCGACTGCCCCCCGAAGGCCGGAAGCGGCACGACCGCGAGGGTGTTGCCCGGCGCGATGCCCGGTTCGATTCGCCCGTTCGCGTTGGCGGGCGGATACGGCTGGTTGTCGAGCCAGACCGAGACGGCGAGCGAATCCCGATTCACCCGTGAGAGCGGTCCGTCGCTGATCAGAGAGAGCGCGAGATCCGCCCCGGGAAACCCCAGCGCCGCGGGGCTCCAGTCCGACCCGGAGAAGCCGGTGATCGTGATCTGGTAGTTGACCTCGTTCAGCCTCGGGTCGCCTCGCTCGACGATCGGAGCGGCCGTCTGCATCGGCATGGCCGGCGCGACGGCGACGATCGCGGGGGCGGGCGGAAGATCGGCGACGAGCATGGTCCGATCCTAGGGCTGGTCACGGGCACCACCAAGGCCGCATTGCTGGTGCGGGTGGTCTCGATGCGGCGGAGTCGTTGGGTGACGAATCGTGCCATCGAGTCCCCGGCAGGACGGAATCGTGCCGCGAATCGGACGGAATCCGACGGTTCGTGTCGCTCCGCGAGACCCATGACGCTTTCTCTTCCGGCGGGCGAGTTCCTCCGGCACTCGACCCCGGTCCTGTGGCGAGCCGTCATTTGTCGGGAACGTTCTCGATGGGGGCGGTAGGCCCGGGGTCGAAGGCCGGCGGAGGCGAGGCCCCTCGCGTCCGAGGGGTAGAGGCGCGTCGCCGAGGGCACGTGGCTTGGCATGCGTCGGACCACGAGCGATGCCGCCGGTCCTTCAACCGTTCGACTTCGAGGGGGAATGCGACGGATCCGTTGCGGGGGGCGGGCCTGACCGCTATTCTTCGCGACCCGCCGGAAACGGCGGACCAGTGTCGGGCCATTGGCGCAGTTGGCTAGCGCGCTTGCATGACACGCAAGAGGTCACTGGTTCGAATCCAGTATGGCCCACTCGACTCCCGCCCCGAGCTTCCGCTCGGGGCGGTGTGCTTCCGAGAACTGGCGACTCCTTTTGGGCAATGGCAACGTCGCGAAACGCGATGTCACTGAATGTCACTTTTCTTGGTTTTTTCTCGTCGCACACCTTGTCGGAATTGCCGACATGGCTATTCTTCCGACATCTCACTCGCCCCCGGAAGGGCTCGGCAGCTGGCTTCGGTCGCTGCCGGGCCTTTTTTCTTGACCCTCGCCGGGTCGGTGGGGTCTTGCGGAAGTCGATCGGTGAAGGGCTGAACCGCATGGTGCGAGTGGATCGGAACGGCCGTTGCCGTCGGCTCCTGGCCACCCTTGGGTTGCTCGGCGTGGTGCTGGCCGTCGGCTGCGCGAACAGCCCAACGGGTCGCGAAGTCGAAGGGAGTCCTCCGTCGAGGCCGACGGTGGTCGCCTCCGGGAAGGCTGCGTCGACCGTCGAGTCGCACGCGGGAGGTTCGGTCGAGGCGTTGTCGCCAGTCGCCACGCCGCCGCGGCGCGCGCAGGATCGCGATGCGTTGCCGGTGCGGCTCGCGTCGGGGATCGAGGTCGATCGCATCGCCGGCGAAGTTCGAGTCTCCGGTCAGGCGGCGCTCGACGAGGGCTGGCTCGAGCAGGCGGTCTGTCTCGCGGGCACGCGTGAACACGAGTCGCTCGTGGTGATCGACTCGCCGCCGCGGCTCGTGCACGCGGCGCTCCTGATGCTCGGCCTCGAAGCGGGGCGTCCCGGCTCGTGGCGCCTCGAGGAGGACGGCGAGACGATTCGCCGTGAACCTCCGACCGGCTCGCCGATCGAGCTGCACGTTCGCTTCACGCGGGCCGACGGCGTTGAAACGACGGTCCCGCTGTCGTCGTGGGTGGAAACGGCGCGAGGCGGATCGGTCGACGCGCATCCGTGGCGCTTCGCAGGATCGCGGCTCGACGCGCGACGCGATGGCGGCGAGTCCTACGCGGCGGACTTCAGCGGGAGCGTCGTTGGGCTCGTCACCTTCGGCGACGAGGTGATCGCCTACCAGGAGGTCCGCTCGGATCAGGTCGAGATCGAGGAGGCCGGCTTTCTCGTCCGACGCGGCGCCCCGCCGCCGCCGGGAACGCCGGTGACGCTGATCTTCAGGACCCCTCGGGCACCGTGACGCCGCGGAGGCGAAGCGTGGCGAGCGCGTCTTCGCGGGAGGTGCGTCGTCGCGGCGCACCATCGCGCGAGGCGACGGCATCGGCTCCGACGAGGCGCGGCCCGAGCGGGCGATGAAGGCGCGTCGCGCCGCAGAAGGCGATGGCGATGGCATCGGCGACGTCCGCGGGCTCGGGCAGCGCCGAGAGCCCGCACGCCTGCATCACCGCCGACTGCATCTGATGCTTGGACGCCTGCCCGTGACCGGTCAGCGACTTCTTGATCTCGGCGGGGCTGAACTCGTCGAACTCGAGCTTCGCCGCGGCCGCCGCGAGGAGGATCACGCCTCGGGCGTGGCCCATCTGCACGGCGCTTCGCACGTGCCGGCGATGCACGAACACCTGCTCGACCGCGATGCGGGCCGGCGTGAACTCCGCGATGATCGAAGAGAGATCCTCATGCAGCGCGTGCAGACGAGAAGGCAGATCGCTCCCTCGCCCGGGCCGGATCGCACCCGCCTCGACCACCCGGGTCTCGCGGAACGAGTGGCTCTCGATGACCGCGTAGCCGGTGATGCCGAGGCCTGGATCGATGCCGAGGATCCGCATGCGGGAGAGCGTCCTGTTCGCGGTGCCCGCGGCGGCGGGCACCTGGAGATCAATCGGCGTTCTCGGTCGCGCTGGATCGAGAGAGGGCGAACCAGTTCGCGGCGTCCTCGGACAGTTCCGCCGCGGGGTCCTGGCGTCGGCCCGCGCCGCCGCCGGGCTCGTCGCGCTCGATCAGGCCGTCGCGGAGCCGCACGACCCGTTCGCACCGGTCGGCGATCCGTTCGTCGTGGGTGACCATGATGATGGTGAGCCCGCTCGCGTGCAGTTCGTCGATGAGGCCGAGGATCGCGAAGCCCGTCGCCGAGTCGAGGTTTCCGGTCGGCTCGTCGGCCATGAGGATGGCGGGATCGGTCACGAGCGCCCGTGCGATCGCGACACGCTGCTGCTGCCCACCGCTCAGCTGCCCCGGGCGATGGCCGGTGCGATCACCGAGCCCGACCCGGTCGAGCATCGCCATGGCCCGATCGCGACGGTCCGTCCGGGAGATGCCCTGATAGAAGAGCGGCACCTCGACGTTCTCCGCGATCGTGAGTTCCGGGATCAGGTTGAAGGCCTGGAAGACGAATCCGATCCGACGTCCCCGGATCCGGCTGAGCGCGCCGTCCTCGAGGTCCGCGACCTCTTCGCCGTCGAGGCGGTACCGCCCGTTCGTGGGGCGATCGAGGCAGCCGAGGATGTTCATCAGCGTCGACTTGCCCGAGCCCGAGGCCCCCATGATCGCGACGTACTCGCCGCTCCCGATCCGAAGATCGACGCCCTTGAGCGCCTCCACCAGCACCGAGCCGTCGGGGCGGAGGTAGGCCTTGCGAATGCCGATCAGTTCGGCGGCCGGCGGAGAGTCGTGAGGCATCGGGGCGGGATGGCGGGCGGAGGGGCGGGAATCGTCGCCGACAGTGCGCCGGCGGGCGGCGACCGATCGATAACTGGGAACGGTCCGCCCCGGACTCGAACCTGTGCGATCTATAACGGTACCAACCCGGTTCACCGGAACCTTCCGCCCGGATGCAGTGGGTTCCGCCCCGAAGGCTCGCCGATCCGACGAGGCTTCGATTGCTTCACCTGCCGGATGAACCGGCACGTCTGGTCGACGTCAGGTCGGCCAGGCCGTTCCGACTCGAGGATTCCCCATGCCGAACCGATCCGCTCGCCGCCGTTCGATCTCGCTGCTCGCCGTCGCCGCCGCGGCGGCCGCGATCGCCTCGCCCCGTTCGTTCGCGACGCCGCCGACGCTCGAGGCGTGGTCCAACGAGGTGTGGACCGCGGCGATGGAGGGCGATCTTGCGGAGGTCGAGAAGCTCCTCGGCGAGGTGCCGGCGGGCCGGAGCGGCGTGACGGAGTCCTTCCGCGAGATGGTGACGAGCCGCAACGAGCACGCCAACGAGTCCGACGAGGGACGGCGGAAGGAACTCGAGCAGGCGATCGCGGATCTTCAGACGAATCTCGAGGCGGGCGAGCTCACCAAGGCCCTGACGGCCGCCGTTCGTGCGCAGACGCTCTCGGAGGACTGGAACGCCGCGCTCGACCGTCCGGAGATCGCCGGGCTGATTCGCGATGCGGAAGAGGCGCAGACCGCCGCGGAGGCCGAAGGCGACTGGCTGCTCGCCCAGGAGATCCTCTTCCGCCTTCGCACGCTGCACGAGGACGTCGGGCGAGGTGACGACTACAAGCGCTACCACGCGGGCCTCGAGCGGGTGAATCGCCGCATCGGGCTGCTTGCGCAGTACGCGCCCATGGCGCTGCACGAGCTGCGTCTCAAGCAGGTCGCGCGAATCGCTCCCGAACAGGAGCTCCCCGAGTTCAATCCGGCCTTCGCGGAGGACTGGAAGGAGCAGGTCCGCGGCATCAGCCAGCCGATGCTCTCCTCGGCGCTTCGCACGATCGCGGCGGCCCACATCGGCAACGTCGGATGGCGCCCGCTTCTCGAGGGGGGGCTCGATTCGCTCGAGATCCTCGGCACCACGACGGCGCTGGCGGAGAACTTCCCGGCCCTCGGCGATCCCGAGAAGGCGAAGGCGTGGCAGGAGGCGATCGATCGCTGCGAACTGCTGCTCGCGGCGGTGCCGGATCGCGAGCTCTCGCGGCGGCACGCGGCTCGGATCATCGGCGAGCTGCAGCTGGCGAACCAGCGCACGCTCGAGCTTCCGGAGTCCGTGCTCTTCCGCGAGTTCGGCGACGGTTCGACCGACCAGCTCGCCAAGCGGTACGAGGACCAGTACACCGAGATCATCTGGCCCGAGCGCTATCGCCGCTTCCAGCAGCAGGTCGACGGCAGCTTCGTGGGCGTGGGCATCCTCATCCGGCACGACGACAAGCGCGACATCGTGGTGGTCAATCCGCTCGAGGGTTCGCCCGCGTGGCGGGGAGGCGTCAAGCCCGAGGACCGCATCATCGAGGTCGACGGCGTCTCGACGGTGGGCTGGAGCACCAATCGCGCCGTCGACGAGATCACCGGTCCCGCCGGGCGTCCGGTGGTGCTCACCGTGCGCCGCGAAGGTGCGGAGGAGCCGGTCGACATCGAACTGATCCGCGAGCCGATCAAGATGCGATCGGTCAACGGCTGGTGGAAGAAGGGGCTCGACGAGCACGGCGATCCGGAATGGGACTGGTGGATCGACCGGCCTGCGGGCATCGGCTACGTGCGGCTCACCTCCTTCAACGACGAGAGCTTCGCCGACTTCCTCGAGGCGGTGAACCGCATGAAGTCCGAGGGCGAGTTGCACGGCCTCGTGCTCGATCTGCGCCACAATCCAGGCGGGCTGCTCAAGAGCGCCGTCGACTTCACGAACCTCTACGTCCGCGAGGGCAAGATCGTGACCGGCGAGGACCGCACCGGCCGCGAGACCATGCGCATCGACGCGCAGCGCAACCGCTCGACGCTCGAGGATCTTCCCACCGTCGTCCTGGTGAATCAGGGCTCGGCGAGCGCCAGCGAGATCGTGGCGGGCGCGCTGCAGGCCCACGATGCGGCGCTGGTGCTTGGCGATCGCAGCTTCGGCAAGGGCAGCGTGCAGGAGGTGCACGACCTCTCCGACCGCCAGGCGCCGGCGATGCTCAAGATCACCACGCAGCTCTATCGCCTGCCGCCGGGCCCCGAGGATCCCGAAGGCCGGCTCGTGCACAAGCAGCCCGGCGCCGAGGACTGGGGGGTCAATCCCGACATCGTGGTGAAGATGACGCCCTCCCAGATCGAGGAGGCGCTCTCGCTGCGGCAGCGGGCCGACCAGATCGCCGAGGTCGACGAGGACGATGCCGAGCCGCGGCCCGACATCATGGAGCTCGTCGAGGGGGGCGTGGATCCCCAACTCGAGATGGCGGTGCTCATCCTGAAGGCCCGGGTGCTCGCGGAACTGGATCGGGCGGGAGAGCCGGCGATCGCGGTCCGGGGTGGCTGAGCCCCATCGGGGACGGCCGACTTCGCGCTCTCTGATCGGGCGCCGTGGCATCCGCCCCGGCGCCCTTCTATATTGCGTGGCTCGCCCGAGTCCGCCGAGGGTCGTTCCCCCGGAGATCGGGCGATCTCCACCGCCGCGATTCCCGGCCTCCAGGCCCCGGAACGGCGGCACGCCGCGCCCGATGACGCAGACCATGACCACACCCGCCGCGCCCTACCGGGCCGCCCATGGCGGTCCCCGCAAGAGCCGCCCGCTGCCGCCGGGCGTGCCTCCCGAGACGATCGTCGGCTGGCTCCGCGACATGCTCCTGATCCGCGAGTTCGAGGTCAGGACGATGCAGGCGTATCAGGAGAAGAAGATCGGCGGCTTCTGCCACGTCTACATCGGGCAGGAGGCCGTGGCGGTCGGCTGCACCGCGGCGATCCGCCGCGACGATCCGATGATCACCGCCTATCGCGACCACGGCCATGCGCTGGCGCGAGGCATGGCGGCGCGGCACTGCATGGCGGAGATGTTCGGCAAGATCGGCGGCTGCGCGAAGGGCAAGGGCGGGTCGATGCACATGTTCGACCGCGCCAACAACCTCTTCGGGGGCCACGGCATCGTCGGTGCCCAGACGCCCGTCGGCGCGGGCCTCGCCTTCGCCACCAAGTACGAGGACGAGGTGATCAACGGCGGCAAGTCCGACCGCGTCACCCTCTGCTTCCTCGGCGACGGCGCGCTGAATCAGGGCGCGTTCCACGAGGCCCTCAACCTCGCGGGGCTCTTCGACATTCCGGTCATCTACGTGGTCGAGAACAACGGCTACTCGATGGGCACCGCGATCGAGCGCGGCACCACGATGGCCCACGACCTCTCCGTGAAGGCCGCGGCCTACGGCATCGACGCCATCGAGGTCGACGGCATGGATCTCGTCGCGGTCTACGAGGACATGAAGGCCTTCTGCGACAAGTGCCGCGCCGCGAGCCGGCCCGGCTTCGTCGACATGAAGACCTACCGGTACAAGGGCCACTCGATGAGCGACCCTCGCAAGTACCGCACTCGCGAGGAGGAGGAGCACTTCGAGTCGGGCGACCCGATCGGCAAGCTCCGCGACGCCCTGCTGGCCGCCGGCGTCATCGACGAGCCGGCGTTCTCCGCGATGCAGAAGGGCGTTCGCGAGGAGGTCCGCGAGGCGATCCGCTGGTCCGACGAGTCGCCGCTTCCGGGCATCGAGGAGCTCTACCACGACGTCTACGTCGAGAAGTGGGGGCCCTACACCGGCACCAGCGATCCCGACATGCTTCGCGAAGGAGGCGAGCGATGACGGCCACGGCGGTTCGCGAGATCGAGTTCCGCGATGCCCTCCGCGAGGCGATGAGCGAGGAGATGCGTCGCGACCAGCGGGTCTTCCTGCTCGGCGAGGAGGTCGCGGAGTACGACGGCGCGTACAAGGTGAGCAAGGGCATGCTCGCGGAGTTCGGCCCGCGACGCGTGATCGACATGCCGATCTCGGAGAACGGCTTCGCCGGGCTCGGGATCGGTGCCGCGATGATGGGCCTGAAGCCGATCGTCGAGTTCATGAGCTGGTCCTTCAGCCTCGTGGCGGCGGACCAGATCCTGAACAACGCCCCCAAGATGCTCTACATGTCCGGAGGCCAGTTCGGCTGTCCGATCGTCTTCCGCGGCAACGACGGCGCGGGCGGGCAGCTCGGTTCGACCCACAGCTGGTGCGTCGAGAGCCTCTACGCGAACGTGCCCGGCCTCAAGATGGCGATCCCTTCGAATCCCTACGACGCGAAGGGGCTGCTCAAGAGCGCGATCCGCGACCCCGACCCGGTCTTCTTCCTCGAGAGCGAGCGGCTGCTTTCGATGAAGGGCGAGGTGCCGGAGGAGGAGTACACGATTCCGTTCGGCAAGGCGGCGATCCGCCGCGAGGGCGACGACTGCACGATCGTCTCGTTCGGCCGTCCGGTGCACTTCGCGATGGAGGCCGCCGAGACCCTCGCCGCCGAGGACGGTCTCGAGTGCGAGGTGATCGACGGCCGCACGATTCGCCCGCTCGACCTCGACACGATCGTCGCGAGCGTCCGCAAGACCAACCGCTGCGTGGTGGTCGACCAGTCCTGGTCGTTCGCCTCGGTCGGCTCCGAGGTCGCGGCGCAGATCTCCGAGCACTGCTTCGACGACCTCGACCATCACGTCCATCGCGTGCATGCCGACGACGTGCCCGCGCCCTACGCCTTCAACCTCGAGCAGGAGATGCTCCCCAACCCCCGCAAGATCCGTCAGGCCGTCCTCTCGGCCTGCTACCGGGCCTGAGCGGCGTTCCGGCGAGCGACCTGCGGAGTCCCCGACCCATGGCGATCGAGCTCACGATGCCGAGGCTCTCCGACACGATGGAGAGCGGCACCATCATCAAGTGGAACGTGAAGGAAGGCGACCCCGTCTCGGCGGGTGATGTCGTCGCGGACGTCGAGACCGACAAGGCGACGATGGAGATGCAGGTCTACGACGACGGCAAGGTGAGCCGCATCGTGGTCCCCGAAGGCAAGACCGTCGCGGTGGGCACGCTCATCGCGGTGATCGACGATGGCAGCGGCGAAGCGGCTCCCAAGGCCGAACCCACCGCCGCCGAGCCGGCCCGCCCGCCGGCGCCGGCGGCGCCCGCGCCGGCACCGGTGGCGACCCCGGCCGCGCCCTCGCGGCCGATGGCTTCTCCCGTGCCGGGTGGCGAGGCGCGGATGCGGGTGAGCCCGGTGGCGCGGCGGCTCGCCGACGAGCACGGCGTCGACCTCGGCTCGATCCGAGGAAGCGGCCCATCCGGTCGGATCGTCAAGCAGGACGTGCTCGCGGCGATCGAGAACGTCGCGGCGGCCGGCACGCCTCCACAGCGGGTCGAGACTTCGGTGGCGCTCGCGGTGCCGGCGGTCCGCACCTCGGTTGCGGCGTCGACCACCGCGCTCTCCGCGCCGGGCCGGCCCGGCAGCGAGGTGACGCTCTCGGGCATGCGGCAGACGATCGCGCGGCGGCTCGTCGAAAGCAAGCAGACCATCCCGCACTACCAGGTCACCGTCCGAATCGACATGGACCCGGTGATGGCCCTGCGGAAGGACCTCAACGCGCAGCTCGCCGATCAGGGCGTCAAGCTCTCGGTCAACGACTTCATCGTGCGCGGCTGCGCGGTCGCGATGGCCGAGCACCCGTTCATGAACGCGAGTTGGGGCGGCGATCGGATCCTGCTGCACGGCGCGGTCAACATCGGCGTCGCGGTCTCGCTGCCGGCGGAGCGCGGCGGAGGCCTTGTGGTGCCCACCATTCGCGATGCCGACCGCAAGAGCCTTCGCTGGATCAGCGAGGAGACCAAGCAGCTCGCGGAGAAGGCCCGCACCAAGGGGCTCTCCGTCGAGGAGATGTCGGACGCCACCTTCACCGTGAGCAATCTCGGGATGTTCGGGGTCGAGCACTTCACCGCGGTGATCAATCCGCCCAACAGCGCGATCCTCGCCTGCGGTGCGGCGCTCGAGCAGCCGGTCGTGCGGAACGGAGCGCTCGCGGTGGGCCATGAGATGCAGGCGACGCTCAGCCTCGACCACCGCGTGATCGACGGCGCGATGGGGGCGGCATGGCTCGCGACCCTCAAGCATCTGCTCGAGCATCCGGCGACGCTTCTGGTGTGAGACGGCCGCGTCCCCGCGACGGTCCAGGCGCATGAAGCAAGACGGATCTCACGCCTGAAAGGCCGCGAGATCGATCCGGTGCATTCCGCTCGACCGTCGAGCCGGCGAGGGTGAGCGCGGGTGACCTCGCCCGCCACGAACTTCACGTCGCGGCAGCAGCGTCGATCGGCTTGCGCCGCCGCAAGGCCCGGATCGGTCCGCTCAGGGCGTAGGCGGTGAAGCCCACCGCCAACGTGATCTGCGGCCACCAGATCGCCGCCGCGAGCGGCAGGACCACCTTGAGCAGCGTCGCGAAGTCGTGACGGCCGCGGAGGTAGCGGTTGGTCATGTGCACGTACCGCAGCCGCGAGACCATCGCGAAGGCGACGAGCAGCGTGATCGCCGGAATCACCGCGGCCGACGCTCTCGCGAAGAGGAGTTCCGCCTCGGGCGCGGTGGGGCGATGCAGCAGGTGCTGGTGGAGCACGATGAGGCTCGCGACCGCGCCGGCGGCGCCGGGAGAGGGCAGCCCGAAGAAGGTGCGATGCTCCTCGCCGCCCGCCGCGGAGGCCTCCGCATTGAAGCGGGCGAGCCGCAGCGCCGTGCAGCAGATGTAGACCGCGGCGATCGCCCAGGCCACGCGGGCATACACCGAATCGACCTCCGGCCCCATGATCGACGTTGCGCCGTCGGGGCCGTAGTAGTGGCTCACGAGGCGAAGCATCATGAAGGCCGGCGCGACGCCGAAGGAGACGACGTCTGCGAGCGAGTCGAGGTTGGCGCCGAAGACCGAGGTCGACTTGACGAGCCGCGCGACGAACCCGTCGATCGCATCGAAGAACATCCCGAAGAAGATCAGGCTGCCTGCGACGGTGAGGGTGCTCCACCCGAAGAAGCCCGTCGCCGCCACCGGCTTGGCCGCGAAGTGGATCGCCGCGAATCCGCAGAGCAGGTTGCCGAGGGTCAGGAGCGCCGGCAGCATCGCCACCCGGCGCAGCCGCCGCCGCGGGCCGCGGGTGTGGGGCCGCAGGCTGAATCGGCGAGGCTTGGCGGGCGGGGCGTGCATGGAGGCGGGAATGGTAGGGGCGATCGAGAGGATCGCCGTGGGCGCGATGGCTTCGCGACCATCCGAAGTCGCGGCCTTCGGCCGCCGAGCAGTCGGCTCAGGCGTCTGGGATGGATGCCGGCTCCGCCGCATCGGGAAAGAGCCGTGCCGGCAGATTCGGCCAGATCACGAGGACCGTCGCGAGCCCGTGCGCCGGCTCCGGGAGGATCAGACGTCCAAGCGACGGCGGCAGCGCGACGGGCGGCCCCGACTCGGCCATGGGCGAGGGCGGTTCGCTCGCCACGATGACCGCCTCGTCGCGCCCGACGTCGAATCGCGTTGCAAGTTCACCGACCCACCGAAGATCCGAGAAGTCGCGATCCTCGAGCGTGATCGACGCGCGTCGCTCGGGCTTCCAGCGAAGCCCGAGTTCGAGCTCGCAGGCGGCGCCGTCCTCCATCGGCTGCGCCCAGCCCCGCATCACGAGGGAGAGCCGCCCCGGCGCAATCGGTTGCGGACGTCCCGCGACCATCGCGATCGTGGCGCGGCCGATCTGCACGCCCGCGAGATCGCGCCACTCCGTCGCCTGCCCGTGCCACACCCGCAGGTCGGTGCGGCTTCCGCCGAGGCTCTCGAGCAGCGACGGAAGATCCGCGGCGGAGCCCTTGGCCAGAAGCAATCCGTCGATCCGGCGAAGCGACGGCGGCACGGCCTCCGAATCGCGATCGCCCGCGGCTTCGTCGCTCCAGGCCGCGATCGCCGCCGCGAGGCGCTCGGGCGGAGCCGCGACGAGCCACTGCCTCGTCTCGATGCCGACCCGAGGCTCGTCGCTTGGCAGCGCCGCCTGCAGGCGCGGGTCGGGCGGGACGTCCGGCGCCGGGAGCGATGGGGGCGTTCCGCCAGCGCAGCCGTTCAACGACGGCAGCACCAGCGCCAGCAACAGGCACGCGACGCGACTCGCCGTTCTCGCGAAGCGTTCGGTCATGCCGGCTCGAGGGTGTTGATGCGATCGATCAGTCGCCGCAGCATCCCGAAGTGCCGACGGTTGTGCACGAAGTGGAGCCGCGGCAGTTCGGGGAAGGCGTTCTCGCCTTCGAGCATGCCGCTCTGCTCGAATCCGCCTTCCGCGAGGAGCGGCGAGAACTCGTCCTTGAGCGCCTCCAGATGCACCGGCGCGATCTCGTGCAGCAGTCGAAGCACGAGCCGTGGCCCCACCATGCGGCTCGAGTGGTAGACGCGGTAGAAGGCGAGGATCTCGTCGACGGCCTCCTGCGGCGTGGCGCATACGCGATAGAGATCGACGTCCTCGGGAGAGATCCACCCGTGTCGCAGCAGGTCGTGGCGGATGTGCGACTCCCAGTTCCGCCAGTAGTCGCCGCCCTCGCCCTCGACGAGCACGATCGGCACGATCGGGCTCTTGCCGGTCTGGATGAGCGTGAGCGACTCGAAGAGCTCGTCCTGCGTGCCGAAGCCGCCCGGAAAGACCGCGAAGGCGTCGGCATGGCTCACGAACATCAGCTTCCGCGTGAAGAAGTAGCGGAAGTTGATGAGCTTCGCGTCGCCGAGGATGTACTCGTTCGCGTTGGTCTCGAAGGGCAGGTTGATCGAGAGGCCGAAGGACGACTCGCGCTTCGGGCCCTCGTGCCCGGCCTTCATGATCCCGTTGCCGGCGCCGGTGATCGCCATCCATCCGTGCGCCGCGATGAGATGCCCAAACTCGCTGGCCGCGAGATAGTCGGGATGATCGGTGGGCGTTCGCGCGGAGCCGTAGATGCTCGCCTTGCGGATCCCGCGAAAGCGGTTGAAGACGCGATAGGCGTGTCGCATCTCCTTGACCGCCGACGCGACGAGCTTGATCTGCCCGAGGTCCGCGCCGTCGTGCAGCATCTTCGAGGCGACCGCCGCCATCTGCGCCGCCAGCGCCAGCCGCCGGCCGGAGAGCTCCGGATGCTGCGCCGAGAGCCACGACATCGCCTCCTCGACGAGGGGGTCGGGACGCCGCGGCGGGCGAGGCGAGGATCCGTTCGGCGTGTTGGGTTCGGTCAAGGAGAGTCTCCGGCAAGTCCGAGTCGGTTGAGGGTCGTGGGTTGCCTGACAGGCGAGGCCAGCCCCGGCAGCGGATGCATCGAGGCCTTCGGATCCGCCAGCGGGCCGTCGAGATCGATCGCGTAGAGGAGCCCCGCGATCGGCGCGAGCAGATCGCTCACCCCGGGCACCTTGCCCTTCGCGGTGAATCGGCTGCGGATGGTCAACTCGTCGAGATCGACCTCGCCGTCTCCTGCGAGTTCGAGCGTGTCGCACGAGAGATCGACCGACTCGAGCACGAGCCGGTCGCCTTCGATGAAGAAGCGGACGTCGGCATCGGCGATGGCGTCGTTGAGAGGCAGCGTGAGCTGCGACAGCTGCAGCACCCGCATCGAGATCGGATCCTTCGCGAGGGATCCGTCCTCGACCCGCACGCGACCTCGCCCGATCCGGGAGGGGCCCGAGGCTCCCTCGCCAAACGCGCCCTCGAGCGCGAGGCGTCCCCGCAGCAGCCCGCCCGCCTGCGGCGGCGGCTCGCCCTCGCTCGGAAGGCCCGCGACGAGCAGGCCTGCGTCGACCTCGTCGGCGAGGAGCGAGACCCGATAGGTGCGCCGCTCGAGCTCGGCCTCGACCTCGCCCTCGAGGAAGCCGCCGTAGAGCCGCGCCGCGATCGGCGCCGCCACGCGGCGCCCAAGACTCTCGTCGAAGCGAAGCGTCGCGTCCGCGTCGACGAGTTCGCGGTCGAGCATGACCGCGCGGTTGGCGTGGATCGCGGCCTCGAGCGTCAGCGGTCTCTCCGGCGTGCGGGTTGCGCGCAGCGTGGCGGTCGCATCCACCTCCCGGAACTCGACCCCGGCCTCGAAGGAGGCTCGCTCGACTCGGATCGAACCCTGCGCCTCGAGGTTCGAGGGGGACTCGGGCGGATCGTCGGCGTGCCAGACGCACTCGAGCGCGAGGTCCCTCACCGAGGCGGGGCCGTCCGACGCGAGCGCGAGGGCGTCGAGCGTTCCGCGGATCCCCGCGGGAAGTGCGGCGATCGCCGGCGAGGGAAGTCTTGGCATCGAGAGGCTGCCGAGCAGCGAGAGACGGCGCGGCAGTTCGCGCTCGAAGGTGGCGGACGCATCGAGCAGCGCCGCATCCCCGCCGTCGCCGAGCAGGATCTCGCTTCGCCCGACGACGACCTTGCGGGAGCGGATCTCGATCGGCGTGGGGCTGCGGCTCGCCAACGGCATGCGGGCGCCCTCGAGCTCGATCGACGCCCCCTCCGCGGAGATTGCGAGGCGGCCGAGATCGCCGCGGTCCGGATCGAGATCGACCTCGAGGCCGAAGCGCCCCTGCGGCGCGAGCATGAGCCAGGACTCGCGAATCTCCGGCAGGAAGTCCGCGATCGCGAGCTCGGTGGCGAAGCCGGCGAGATCGCCGTCGCTCCACGCGCAGCGGAGCCGCCACCGCGCGTCGTCGTCGGCGCGGGTCCCGTCGAAGCGGACCTCGCCCTCGGAGACGACGCCGTCGTCGCCGCGCCGCGAGATCCTGAGCAGCGTGTCGTCGAGCACGGTGGACTCGCCCACGAATCCGGCGGTACCCGAGACGAGTTCCAGATCGATCCGCGGCGGAACCGGTTCGCCGATCCAGCCGCCGTCGATCGAGACTCGTCCTCCGACGATCTCGACCTCGCGCACGAAGTCCTCGCGGGTGCGTGTGGCCCGCAACGCGACGTCGAGCCGTCCGTCGACATGGCGGCGCGAGAAGATCGACGGATCCTCCGGATCGGTCGCGTCGGTCGCGGCAACCCAGGTGGCCGCGTCGAGCGAGACGGCGTCGATCTCGACCTCGAGCGCGGAGTCGCGGGGATGGATCGTGCCGGTCGCCGAGAGCGTCGCCGAATCGCCGTCCTGTGGAAACCGGAAGGCGAGATCGTTGAACTCGACCAGTCCCGGCTCGAGGGCGATCGCGCCGCGGAGGTCCTTCGCGGCAAGGCCTTCGGGCCAGACCGCTCCGAGTTCGAGGATCGCCGCCGCGAGCGGCGGCTTTGGCGCGACCGTCCAGCCCTCGACCTTCGCGACGAACGCCCAGTCCGGCTCGAGGTCGCCGTCGGGATCGGGGGTCACGCGTCCGTGCATGGAGACGCGGCCTTCGGCGTCGAGGAGATCCGCCCAGCCGCGCGGGATCGCAGTGTCCGGGGGCAGGTAGCGGACGATCCACTCCGGCGGATCGATCGCCGCGAGCATCGCGGGGTTGGCGAAGTCGTCGGCGGCGACGATCTCGAGTCGCGGCTCGAAGCCGCGTTCGTCGCCGCGACGCGGGATCAGGATGTCGCCGGAGATGCGGCCCACCCCGCCGCCTGGCGCGATGAAGGGCAGGGAGCCGCCCGCGAAGCCGATCCGTTCGTCCTCGAGTTCGATGCGACCGCCGGTCGCGACGATCGGATAGGGAAAGCCCTCGAGCATGAGGCCGCATCGCGCGAAGTCGATCGAGCCGGTGGTGAAGAGCGGGGCGTCCTTGCCGAGGCCCTGCTCGATCCGAAGGTCGAGGCCGACGCGTCCGCCAAGCTCGAACGGCCCCGCGGCGATCCGACGCTCGAGGGTTGCGAGACGCTCGACGAGTTCCTCGCGGCGATCGGACTCCGGCGGAAGCGCGCGGGTCTCCGCCTCGAGCCGCGTTCGCTCCCGTTCGAGCTCGCGAATCGACTCGGGCGTCGCGAGAAGGCCGAGCGATGCGAATCGCTCGAAGGCCGCCTCGTCGAAGAGCGTGGTCAGCAGGAGCGACGGTCCGTCGTCGAGCGCCGAGACGAGATGCCGATCGATCGGCACGTTCGGGCTCGAGATCGTGATGTCGACCGCCGTGTCGTCGTCGGGAATGAGCAGCGTGCCGCGAATGAGGATGTCCGCGCCGGTGGGGCCCTTGCCGCGAAGCGTCGCGATCTCCACCACCTCGCCCTCGAAGGTGAGGTAGCCCGAGACCTGCTCGAGCGGATACGGGAACCGGTAGTAGGCGCCCTCTCCGCCGGAGAGCATGAGCTTGCCCGACCGCTCGAGTTCGGCCGCCTTGGGCACGCCGTCCTCGAAGGCGAGCGGCGGCCCCCGCTCGAGCGAGACGTCGATCTCCATTCGCCACGAGATCGCGCCGAGGTTCTCGAGAATGCGGCCCGCCACGAGCGGGAGATCGATCGCGTCGGCGGCGAGCTCCGAAGGCGTCGCGGCGGCGTCGGGCGGCGCGAGCGGGACCGCGAGGTTCTCGAAGCCGCGCACCGAGAGGTCGAGCGAGAAGGCCGAGGCCTGCGCAATGCGATCGAACGCGTCCGCATCGAGGCTCTCGCCGATCCCGCCGGCAAGGTCGACGCGGAAGTCCATCGAGAAGGGAAGCGGCACGGTTCCCGCGCCTTCGCCGCCCAACGATCCTTCGAGCCCCGTCAGCGCAAGGCGCTCCTCGGAGATCACGATCCGGCCGGACTGCACCTGCATGAGCGGCGGACGGACCGCCGACTCGATCTCCCCGGCGCGGAAGCGGACCCACGGTTCGCCTCCGAGATCCGGCAGACGAAAGGCGAGCGACTCGATGTCGAGGATCGCGTCGAACGGCTTGCTGGGCGTCCACTGCACCGAGAACGTCGACACGCGGCCGGCGAGTTCGAGTTCGCGGCACCAGGCTCGCACGCTCGGCGGGGCGATGCGCAGCGAGTCCGGGCCGAGATCGAGCGCCTGCACCTGCAGCGTGGCCTCGAGCGTCGCGGTGTCGTAGAAGCCCTTGAGCAGCAGGCCCGGTTCGTCGCTCGGAAGCGGGCGTCCTTCGGGGTCGGTCTCGACGAGCGCCACCTCATGGCGATCGGGCTCCTCCGGGAGCGTGGTGACGGAGCCGGCGAACCAGCGGGAGCCGGTGGGACTCCACGACTCGCCTTCGGCTTCGCCCGACTCGATCCGAAGCCCGAGCACGCCGATCGACGGCCACGCCATCTCGCCGCCTCCGCCGCGCTCCGGCTCGAGCGCCAGCACGTTGACCTCGCCGGGTCGGGCCGGATCCTCGGCGATGCGCACGTTCATCCCGTCGATGGCGAGTTCAAGCAGTCGGAACTCTCCTTGCCAGAGGGCGTCGCGATCGACGACCGCGACCGCGCGATCGATCTCGATCACCTCGCCCGCCGGGCCGGTCCATCCGGGTGCTCGCACCACGAGCCGCTCGAGGACCCATCGCCTCCCGAAGTCGCCCGGATGGACGCTCCGGACCGAGACCTCGCCGCCGATGACCGGCGAGAGTGCTGCGCCCACCACGAGTCCAAGGAGCGGCGGGCCCGCCACGACGACCACCACGGCGAGGATCGCGACCGCCGCGAGCACCGTCGCGCCGAGGCGTCGCCAGCGTCGGCGGGGGTTGGTGGTCGCGGAGGATTGTGGCATGCGGGAGGGCGACGTTCGGCCGGATCGGAACGGACCGGGATTCTAGGTCGTGACCGGAGATCCGACCGCCTCGACTTCCCGTGCGGTTCCGAGAACCACGCGCGTGCCGAAGGCTGGTGTCGGTCCCGTCCGGTGAGCGATGACATCGACTTCTTCCGGAACGGGGGCAAAGAGTCGAGGAGACCCGACATGGACATCCTGGTGCAGTTGGTGGCAGCCTTGGGAGGCTGGGGCGCGGCGGTCATGACCTACGTCACGATCCGTTCGAAGTGGGTGCACGAGAACGTCAGGCTGGAAGCCGAAGTGGCGAGGCTGAAGGCCAAGGTCGACGAACTCGAGCCGGAGCTTGCCGAGACGCGTGCCGACTTGCGACATCAGCTGGAGCAGGCGCGGTTGTCCGTCGAGATCGAGCACGCGCTGGCCGAGGAGGTGGGCTCGTTCGGCGGCGGTGCTCCGAGCACCGCGCTGACCCGGGCGAGGCGACAGGCCGAGGAGGCTCTGGACAAGAAGATCCTGCGGGATCGACGGGTGACGACCCGGGCGGCCATCGACGGCCGACTCTCGCGATTCGAGATCGATCCGACCGACCGTGAAGGACGTTCGATGGCGGTGCACGAGTCGACCGCCGCCTGACGCGCAGGCAATTCGAACGATGAAGCAACGCCGGGGGG
>JBMTTG010000019.1:0-20795 GCA_049449095.1 Phycisphaerales bacterium
CAGGCGGATCTCAAGGTGTTCAGCGCGATGGGCGTCTACGGCGGGGCGGCGATCACCGCCCTCACCGCGCAGAACACCCGCGCGGTGACGGCGGTCCACGCGGTGCCGCCCGAGTTCATGCAGGCGCAGCTCGACGCGCTGGCGATGGACCTTCGGTTCCATGCGATCAAGGTGGGCATGGTGGCGAACGCGGGGCTCGCCGCGGTCGTCGCGGACTGGCTCTCGGATCTCGCGCTCGAGGATCCGCCGCCGGCGATCGTCGTCGATCCGGTCATGGTCTCGAAGGGTGGCGATCCGCTTCTCGAGGACGATGCCGTCGCGGCGATTCGCGATCACCTGCTTCCGCTCGCGAGCGTGATCACGCCGAATCGTCACGAGGCGGCGAGGTTGCTCGGAGAGTGCTCGCCGCCGGAGTCGATCGAGGAGATGGAGGACGCGGCCCGATCGCTCGCCTCGCTCACCTCGGCCGCGATCCTCGTGAAGGGCGGGGGACTCGGCGGCCCCGACGCCACCGACGAGTCGATCGTCGACGTGCTCGTCGATCACGGCGAGGTTCGACGTCTCGAGTCGCCGCGCATCGACACGCCCCATCTCCATGGCACCGGATGCACGCTCTCCTCGGCGGTCGCCGCAGGGCTCGCGTGGGGGCGGCCGTTCGATCAGGCGATCGACGACGCCCGCCGCTTCGTGGTGCGATCGCTCGAGTCGGGCTGGAATCTCTGCGTCGGGCTCGGCAAGGGACCGCCCGATCACCTGCATGCGATTCGCGAGGCGATCGAAGGGGGAGATCGCTGATGGCGACGCCGTGGTTCCATCTCGATCCGCTGCCAGAGGCGGGCGTGGTCCTGCTTCCCAAGGACGAGGCGCGGCATGCCACCGGGGCTCGCCGCCTCGGCGAGGGCGATGCGGTGGTGCTCTTCGATGGACGAGGCACGCTCGCGAGGGCGACGCTCCTGGGCACCCGCGATCGTCGGGGCGATGTCGAAGCGAGGATCGACGCGATCGAGCGGCGCGCGCCGATCGCGCCGCGAATCGAGATCGCCACGGCGCTGCCCAAGGGCGATCGACTCTCGACGCTGCTCGACATGGCGACGCAGGTGGGCGTCGATCACCTGATTCCGCTGCGCTGCGAGTGGGGCGTGGTGAAGCCCCACGACGAGACGCCCGAACGATGGCATCGCATCGCGATCGAATCCGCGAAGCAGAGCGGCCGGGCGTGGGTGCCGACCTTCGGGGCGCCGATGTCGGTGGCTGCGGCGTGCCGCGGCGGCGAGGGCGTGCAGGTGCTGATCGCGCACCCCGGCGGCGAATCGGTCGCCGATGCGTGCAGCGCCGTCGCAAGGACGGCGTCGACGATCCGGGTGCTGATCGGGCCGGAAGGCGGCTTCAGCGATGGCGAACTTGCCGCGGCGAAGACCGCCGGAGTCACGCGCGTCTCGCTCTCGCCGCATGTCCTGCGCATCGAGACGGCGGCGGTGGTGGCGGCGGCGCTGGTTCGAAGCGGCTCGATCGTTCGCGCGACCGATTGAATCGGCGTCGTCAGCCTTGACGGCTTCGCCGTCGGCCGCGAAGACCTGCCGCACCGAACGCGAGCGCGGCAAGCCCCGTGCCGCCCGGCACTGCGACCGGACCGATGCCCGCCGCAAGCGCCGCGCCGGAGTCGTCCCAGCCCCAGCCGGTGACCACGATCGAATCGTTCTGCGAGGCGGGATCGACGAACGCGTCGAACGAGATCCAGCCGTAGGTGTTGGCGTTGGCGCCACCCCAGAACTTGAAGAGCAGGTACCAGGTCTGCCCGGTGTCGCCGAGGCCCTGCGGATCCTTCACGAAGTTGGGGTCGAAACGCGACGCCCAATCCGCGCGGGTGTTCGAGAAGTTGAGGGTGCCCCGGTTGAGGGTCTTGAAGGACCGCCCGTTGTTGCCGGGGAACGAGGCGGTGTTCCGGCCAGGGTTGCCGAAGGTGGCGCCGGCGGCCACGGGAAGTCCGCCGCCCCAGGTGCCTCGGAGGCTGACGGTTGCAGCGCCGTTGTTGTAGAACGCCCGCGAACGGAGTTCGAGGACTCGGAAGTCGGCATTGCTGACGAAGGCCTCCACGCGCCGCTTGCTGCCGGAGGTCCGCGTGTTGAACGTCACGTTCTCTCCGCCGATCTGGAAGAGCACGCCGCCGGCCCCCGCGGTCCCGCCGAAGCCGATCTCGTGGTTGAGCCCGCTCGCACCGTGGATCGCGGCGAACGCGGGCGTGGCGATCGCCGGGGCGAGCGCCGCATAGCGGGCGAGGCGTCGAGCGGTGATGCCGGCGGTTCTGGCTCGCATGGAGGGGAGGCCTCTGGAGTCGCGGAGTGTGCCTTCAACGTTCGATCGGAGACCGCCCACGAGGACAGGCCGATCCGATTCCCACAGATCCCAGTCTGACCTGCCCGCGGGGAGTCGGTCGGTCGGACTTGCAAAATAGGGGGAATCGGTGCCCATCGAGGCGCGTCTCGCACGACCTGAGACCGCTCGAGGGCTTCGAGACCGCGGGGGAGTGATCCGACGCGTGCCGACGTATCGGACGAGGCTGCCGCGCCGTCGTCAGCCTTGACGGCTTCGCCGTCGGCCGCGAAGGCCTGCCGCACCGAACGCGAGCGCGGCAAGCCCCGTGCCGCCCGGCACCGCGACCGGACCGATGCCCGCCGCAAGCGCCGCGCCGGAGTCGTCCCAGCCCCAGCCGGTGACCACGATCGAATCGTTCTGCGAGGCGGGATCGACGAACGCGTCGAACGAGATCCAGCCGTAGGTGTTGGCGTTGGCGCCACCCCAGAACTTGAAGAGCAGGTACCAGGTCTGCCCAGTGTTGCCGAGGCCTTGCGGGTCCTTCACGAAGGCGGGGTTGAGGCCCTGAGTCCAGCTCGAACGGGTGTTCGAGAAGTTCAGAGTCCCTCGATTGCCGGTGTAGAAGGTGCCCCCGCTGCCGGGGAACTCGTTCACGGTGCGACCAGGGTTGCCGAAGGTGGCGCCGGCGGCCACAGGCAGTCCGCCTCCCCAACTGCCGCTGACGCTGACGGTCGTCGTGCCGTTGTTGAAGGAGGTTCCCGACCGGATCGAGAAGGCTCGAAAGTCGGCGTTGCCGACGAACGCCTCCACCCGCCGCTTGCCGCTCGACGACTGCCTGGTGAACGTCACATTCTGTCCGCCGATCTGGAAGAGCACGCCGCCGGCGCCGGCGGTGCCGCCGAAGCCGATCTCGTGGTTGAGTCCACTCGCGCCGTAGATCGTGGCAAAGGCGGGCGTGGCGATTGCGGGGGCGAGCGCCGCGTAGCGGGCGAGGCGTCGAGCGGCGGTCGGGGGGAGTCGAGTCGGCATGGGGGGTCCTTCTCCGAAGTCGGGCGGTATCAGAGCCGCTTTCGAGGGTTCGCGGCGGCGACGATCCGCGGCGAGTTTCCACGGTCGCGGCGCGACTTGCGTGCGTTCGGATCATGCGGTGAATCGCGCCTCTTGGGCCGACGGAGCGGCCGCCATCGACGCGAATCGACGTGAAACGCGCATGATGTCACGCGTCTCGAAGGCGTCCGGGGGCTCCGGGGGAGCGTGATGCGAGCGAGGCGCCCCGTCGATCGAGCCGATGACCGTTCGACGCGTCGGGCGATCCCCGCAGACGCTCCTGGTGTTCCATGCCCGATTCGAACGAGCCGCTCGACATTCGCGATCCCGGACTCACCGACGTCCTCGGCGATGCCGACGCGCTCTCGATGTGGGAGTTGCTGCGTCGGGCTCAGGCTCCGATCGAAGCGGCGGTCCTCGCCGACGCGACCGGGCTCCGCCTCGACGTGGTGCACGACGGCCTCGATCGCCTCACGGAGGCTCGCCTGGCGGAGCGGGTCAAGGCCACGGCACGACGCCGCACACCGCGGTGGCGGGTGACCCGAGACGTGATCGTGGTGGGCTATCGCGTCGGCGACCCGATCGACGAGGTCCTCATCGGTTGCGTGAACGAACTGTTCGGCCCGACTCGTCGGGAGCACCTTCGTTCGCGTGCGCTGCCCGATGGGGCTGCCCACGCATCGGGGCGTTGGAGCCGAGTGTGGGCCGGCGTGTTCCGGCGCGAGGACCGTCGTCGGTTCTGGGAACTGATGCAGGAACTCTCGCGGCTCTACCACGTGAGCAGTTCGCGCTTCCTCGGAGCGGCGCCTTCCAACGCCCAGCAGTGCACGCACCTGATCGAGATCGCGCTCGAACCGCTACGGCCGGGAGTGCCTCGTCTGCCGCGGATCCGGATGAGATCGCGCGGGGAGGCGTCTCGCCTTGACGGTCCGACGGAGGGCGCCGCTCGGGAGTGGCTGGTCGGTCGAGCGGAACCCGACGCATCGGCGGAGCGTGCCGATCCGCTCGGCGAGCGGGAGCGCGAGATCGCGGGACGGATCGTCGCAGGCCGAACCCGCGCCGAGATCGGCCACGATCTCGGCATCGCCCCGAGCACGGTGGCGACCCATGCGCGAAACCTCTATCGCAAGCTGGGCGTGTCGAGCCGACGCGAACTTCGCGATCGCATGTCGGACTTCGGTCGTGCCGAGTTCGTGCGGCTCCCTCTGGAGGCCGCAGGCGCCAAGGCTTCGCCTGAGCGAGCGGGGAAGCGATCGCCCGAGCCGATCGGGCTGGGGAAGCCGGGCGTCGCCGCGGCACTGATGAACGCCGAGGCGCTTGCGATCTGGGAGCACCTTCGCGTCGTCGGCCGTGAGGCGACGGCGACGGAGATCGCCGAGGCGTTCGGCTGGGATCGGGACGTGGTCGAAGCGCGTCTGCGGTTGCTCGAAGCCGCCGGAGGGCTTCTGGTCGAGCGGGTCTCCGCGCCCAAGCGGATGGGAGACCCGCGGTGGCGCGTCGCGCGCGGGTCGATCGTGATCGAACATCGAGCCGATGACCCGCGCGACCAGGCGATCGTCGCCCGGATTCGGCGGATCTTCGAGGCCGATCGTCGCGCGTCGATTCGGTCGCAGGCGAAGTCCTTCGAGGATCGCGCCGCCGACGAGGAGATCTTCCTCGGCATGCAGGTGGGATCGTTCAACGACGAGGAGCTGCGGCGGATCGGGGAGATCCTCGGCGAGCTCGAGGAGGCGTTCGCCTGCAGCGATCGTTCCGCGGCGAAGGAGTCCGCCTCCGGACCGTGGAGCACCTATCACGTGAGCATCGACGTCATGCCGCTCGGAGCTGGGGTCGCGCCGCAGCCGACCATGAACGTGGTCGGCAGGGAGTGGGCGCCGCAGCTCGCGGGCAACCTCGACGATCGCCTCGCGTCGCTCTCCAAGCGGGAGCGGGCGGTCGCCTTCGCGCTTCGCGACGGCCTCGACCGGCGTCGGATCGCGGAGAGCCTCGGTGTTTCTCCGCACACCGTCGCGACGCTCGTCAAGCGGCTCTACGCCAAGCTCGGCATCCGTTCGCGCCGGGACCTCGCGAGACGCCTTGGGATGCGGGGTGGTCCGTCGCTACCGTGATGGAACCCATCCCTCCAAGTCGTCCACGGCCAGCCACCCGCGCATGTCCGACTCCCGCGACGCACTCGACCTCCGTGAACCCGGCCTTGCCGACGTGCTCGGCGACGTCGATGCGCTCTCGCTCTGGGAACTCCTGCGGCGAAGCGGTCAGGCGCTCGATGCCGACGAGCTCGCGGCTCGTGCGCGGATGCGTCTCGCGGTGGTGCAGGAACGGCGCTCGCGCCTCGCTGCGGCGCCATCCGGTTCGGCTCGGGCCCTCGGGGAGCGGAGAACCCCGGGCAGCAGTCGCCCGGATCAGCCCGTCCAAGCGAGCAGGAGCAGGCCCAGGTCGCCGCCATCGACGATCCCGTTCCCGTCGAGATCGCCGCTGCCGGCTCCGCCCCACTGGAGGAGGAGCAGGCCGAGGTCGGCGCCATCGACCCAACCGTCGCCGTTGAGGTCGGCGGACGCAGCGGGCATCACCGAGAGCGCTCGCTCTTGCAGGTAGATCTCGAGGTTGGTGTAGCCGAGCGGCGAGAGCGTGGTGGCGTTCGGATCCGCGGCGTCGGGGTCGAGCCCCTTGCTGATCTCCCAGGCGTCGGGCATGCCGTCCTGATCGGCGTCGGCCGGCGGCGGGGGCGGCGGGCCCGCGTAGGGCGGAAGCAGGGCATCGCCGTAAGGATTCGTGCTCGGGCTCGCCGGGTCGATGGTGTCGGCGCGGACATGGGCGACGAGGCGCGCGTCCATCGGATCGCGCGGCCAGGCGCCGGCCCGATCGGGCAGCACCGTCGGAAGATCGAGCGCGGGGGTGGAGGTGATCTCCGGGAACGGGTGACGATCGGGCATGTCCTCGGCGAGGCGCGAGGTGGCGTCGGGATGGGACTCGCTGGCGTAGTCGTTGCAGCAGTAGAAGAGCTCGTAGTCGGAGCGGCTCGGGTAGCGGCTCATCCGGTTGCCCTCGACGTGGAGCTGGTTCAGCGGCGCCGAGCTCTCGCGAAGGATCTGGTCGTCCCACATGCCGTAGGGGAAGGTGCTCGAAGTCCGGAAGTAGTTGTGGACCGCGTTGAGCCGGTAGTGGATCGGGTAGGGATCGCCGGACCCGTCGGTCAGCTGGCCCGTGTTCGGGCCGAGGGCGATGAAGAAGCGGGGATCCCAGTACAGGTTGCTCGTGATCTCGAGGTCCATCGTGCTGCCCGCCGCGGCGAGCGACTCGCGCGAGGCCTCCGGCAGCCGCCCCTCGATCCGGTTGAAGAGGTTGTGGTGGATCGAGAGCTGGTCGAGGGCAAACCCGTGCGCGGGGTTCGAGTAGTTGATCAGCATGCCGCCGTAGAAGGAGTGGCTGCCGAGGGTCTCCGCGATGATCGAGTTCTGCAGGGTGAGGTGGTTCGAGTAGGAGATCTCCACCGCCTCGTCGGTCGCGTTTCCCACCGAGACATGGTCGACGATGGCGTTCCGCGTGTAGCGGAGGCGAAGGGCGTCGTCGCTGGGACCGTCGAGGCCGGGGCGGATGCGGACGTGCTGCAGGATCCAGTTCTCCGCGAACTGTCCCGGCGCCGCGACCGCCTGGTCCTGGAAGGGCGACTCATCGGTGACGAAGCCTCGGATGGTGATCCCGCCCGGCGAGGTCTGCCCGGCGATGGTGCAGTCGCCATGCGTCAGGTGGATGCGGGCGTCGATCAGCCCGCTGACCCTGAAGAGGATGTACCGCGGCCCCGGCTGGTCGATCGCCCACTGGAGCGAGCCCGGCCCGGAGGCGGCGGTGGTGGTGACATGGATCACCTGACCGCCGCGACCGCCGGTCGCGAAGGCGCCGAAGCCTTCCGCGCCGGGGAAGGCGGGCAGGGTGTTCGCGGTGGAGGCCGCATGTCGGATCGCGGGCGGGCCGTCAAGCGCCGCTGCCGGACAATCGCGCGCGGGCCCGCGCTCTCGCCGGGCCCGGTCAGGAGTTGCCTCGACCGCGGTGCCGGGCTCTGCGGATTCGGGGGCGGCCGGCGGCGCGCCGTCGTCGACGCGAGCCGAGACGAGTTCACCGGGCCCGGCCGCCGCGATCGCCGAGGCGAGCAGGATCGCCGCTCGCGCCGACGGCGTGAAGGCACGTCTCGATGCTCGCGCGACCCGAAGTCGCTCGGAGCGGCCATGCAACGGCTCGAGGGCCATGATGTTCGCCGGCGCCGGCCGGCCTCCCGCGCCGCCTTGCGGACCACCCACGAGACGAGCCGCTGGCGGCATCCTCGTCGAGGAAGGAACGTAGCCTGCCCAGACGCTCAGCCGAGCTGAGGTCTCCTCCCGCAGATGCGCCGGAGGCACGCGAGCCTCGGATGGCCGCCGTTGGGCTCGATGCTCCGATCACCTCGACGAGGACGCGCTTGGGGCGGCGCCCGTCGAACTCGCCGTAGAAGACCTGCTCCCACGGGCCGACGTCGAGGCGGCCCTTGGTGATCGCGACGACGACCTCGCGGCTCGCGGAGAGCCTCGGCGTTTCTCCGCACACCGTCGCGACGCTCGTCAAGCGGCTCTACGCCAAGCTCGGCATCCGTTCGCGCCGGGACCTCGCGAGACGCCTTGGGATGCGGGGTGGTCCGTCGCTACCGTGATGGAACCCATCCCTCCAAGTCGTCCACGGCCAGCCACCCGCGCATGTCCGACTCCCGCGACGCACTCGACCTCCGTGAACCCGGCCTTGCCGACGTGCTCGGCGACGTCGATGCGCTCTCGCTCTGGGAACTCCTGCGGCGAAGCGGTCAGGCGCTCGATGCCGACGAGCTCGCGGCTCGTGCGCGGATGCGTCTCGCGGTGGTGCAGGAACGTCTCGATCGGCTCGCCGAGGTGGGACTCGTCGAGCGGCTGCGGGCGACCGCGCGACGTCCGCGGATCCGCTGGCGGGTGACCCGCGAGGCGATCGTGGTGGGCTATCGCGAGAACGATCCCGTGGACGAGGCCCTCAACGACTCGATCGGCGAGCTCTTCGGCATCGAGCGTCGCGAGGTGATCCGGCGTCATCTCCGATCGCCCGACGAGGGCGAGCGCGTGGACGATCGCTGGAATCGAGCGTGGTGCGGCCGGCTCTCGCGCGAGGAGATCCGTTCGCTGTGGGATCTCCTGCAGCGATTCGAGCGTCTGTATCTCGCCAGCGCGAACCGGACCGCCGCGGAACTCGGCGACGATCCGTTCTGCACCCATCACCTCGAGTTCCAGTTCGGACCGCTCGCCGAGGGCGTGCTTCCGTTGCCGGAGATCCTGGTGGAGCCTTGGGACGCGGCGAGACGACCGGTGTGGAGGCGGTGGCTTCTCGGGACGCCGGCTCCACGCCTGACCAAGCCGCTGCGATCGCTGACCGAACGAGAGCGCGAGGTCGCGGTGCAACTGGCGGGTCGTGCGAGCCGCGAGGCGATCGCCGAGACGCTCGGCCTTTCGAAGCGCACGCTGATCGAGTTGGTCCGCCGCGTCGAGTCGAAGCTCGGCATCCGTGGTCGCCGCGAGCTTCGCGACCTGCTCGGGCCGATCCCCGATCGGGACGAACCTTCCGCGGGGGCGAGGGCCGCCGGGCGATCGGCGAAGCACGCCGCAAAGGCAGCAACCCACGAAACGATCGAGGTCCTTGACCTTCGCCTGCCGCGGCTCGCGGAGGCGATCGGCTCGCCCGAGCCTCTCGCGATCTGGGAACTGCTGCGCCGGTTCGCACGCCCCGCGTCGATCGCGGAACTGGTTCGGGTCTCCGGGCTTCCGCCTGCGGCGGTGCGATCGGCGCTCGAGGCGCTCGAGGCGCCGGGCCGCGGCGTGCTGGTCGAGCGGCTGAAGACTTCGCGCGGGTCAGGTCATCCGAGGTGGCGTTCGACGCGGGAGACGATCGTCGTCGGTTGCCGGCTCGACGATCCCGAAGACGCGGCGGCGCTCGACCCGATCGCGAGGATCCACTTCGAGGAGAGTCGCGCGGCGATCGGCCGGCACGCAAAGACCTTCAGGAGTCTGGCGCCGCACGAGTTCATGGTGAGAAGCATGCACGCAGGTTCGTTCACCCGCGAGGAACTCCATCGCATCCGCGAGGTGATCGAGGAGGTCGAGCGGCTCTGCCGCCGATCGGGCCGACGCCACCGGGAGATCGCGGCCGACGAGGGGCAGATGTGCACCTTCCACGTCTCGCTCGATCTCGAGCCGCTCTCGCCCGGCGTGCTGCCGACGCCCACCATGCAGGTGCTCGGCGGGTCGTTGGCGAACGAGACCGCGAACTCGCTCCCGCAACGGTTTGCGATGCTCTCCGTCCGCGAGCGGCAGGTGGCGTACGGCCTGACGGAGGGAAGGACGCAGCGCGAGATCGCCGCTGCGATCGGAGTCTCGCTCCACACCGTCGTCACGCTCACGCGGCGCTGCTACGCCAAGTTGGGCGTGCGTTCGAAGGCCGCGATGATCGAGGCGATGGGGCTGGCGACCGACGCGGACCGATCGGACGGCGCGGAGAGGCGATCTCAGCCGATCCGATCGACGCCGCCCATGTAGGGCCGCAGCGTCTCGGGCACCACGACGCTTCCGTCGGCCTGCTGATGGATCTCGAGGATCGGGATCAGGATCCGCGGGCTTGCGAGCACGGTGTTGTTGAGCGCGTACGGGAAGCGCGGCGTGCCCTTGCCTTCGCGGCAGCGAAGGTTGAGGCGACGCGTCTGGAAGTCGCCGAGGCGGCTCGCGGAATGGGTCTCGCCCCAGTCGCCGAGCGGGCGCCCGTCGGCACCATTCTCGCCGCGTCCCGGCATCCAGCACTCGACGTCGATCATGTCCTCGTTCTTGGTGCCGAGGTCGCCGCGGCAGCACTGGAGCAGGCGATAGGGGAGTTCGAGCCGCTGGAGCATGGTCTCGACGAAGCCGAGCATCCGCTGGTGCCACGCGCGGCTGATCGCCTCGTCGGGCGGGCAGATCACGACCTGCTCGACCTTGTCGAACTGATGGATGCGGTAGAGGCCCGCGGTGTCCTTGCCCGCGGCGCCGGCTTCGCGCCGGAAGCAGGTCGAGACGGTCGTGTAGGTGCGGGGGAGCGTCGACTCGTCGAGGATCTCGTCGGCGTGGAAGCCCATGAGCCCGACCTCGCCGGTGCCGGTGAGGAAGAGGTCGTGGCCCGAGCCGCGGCGGCTCTCCTCGATGTGGTAGGCCTGTTCGCGTCCGGAGGGGAAGAAGCCCGTGCCGGTCATGCACTCTTCGCGCACGATGACCGGGACCGAGAGCGGCGTGAAGCCCTGCTCGATGGTCATGAAGTCGAACGCCCAGCGCAGCACCGCCTGATGCAGGCGCATGCCGAGCCCGGTGAGGACGTAGTGGCGGCTGCCCGCCATCTTGACGCCGCGCTCGAAGTCGACGAGGCCGAGATCGCGCACGAGTTCGAGGTGGGTCTTGGGCGCGAAGCCGCGGTTCTCGGCGAAGGCCTTCGAAGGATCGAACGATGCGGGCGACCATCGCCGGATCTCGACGTTGTCCTCGCTGCCCTTGCCGGGGGGGACGTCCGAGGCCGGCGGCTGCGGCACCTGCATCCAGAGATCGCGCCACGACAGCTCGATCGCGGCGAGCTCCGACTCGAGCGTCTGGATCGACGCCTTCAGTTCGGTGGGCCGGCGCTCGAGCGCGGCGAGTTCGGCTTCAAGCGCCGCCTTCGCGTCGCCTTCGGCGGACTTGAGCTGTCCCTTGAGCCGCCCCATCTGCGGGCCGGTCTCCTTGCCGAGCTTGTTCTGCGCCGCGCGAGCCTCCTCGAGACGCGTGAGGATGCCGCGCCGCTCGTGATCGAGGGCGAGCAGCCGGTCGAGGTCGACGGCGACGCCCTTGTCGGCGCAGCCCTGGCGGAAGCGGTCGGGGTCGTCGCGGAGTTGCTTGAGGTCGATCATGGGGTCGCAGAGATCGGCGAAGGCGGGCAGGGTTCAGGAGGAAGGCGAGCGATACTCCGGCGGCGCGGCCCAGCGCATCTTGCCCATGAGCGTCCGCCAGTAGTCGTGGTCGGGGTTGGCGACCAGGCGCGCCTTGCGGTCGTGGCGACGCACCCGCACCAGATCGCCGACCGAGAGCGAGCAGGCGGGCACCCCATCGAGGACGAGCGTGGTGCCGTCGTTGGCACGCCGCACCTGCATGTCGATCTCGAGGCTCGCGGGCGCGACGATCGGGCGGAACGCGAGACTGTGCGCGGCGTTCGGGGTGATCACGATCGCCTCGAGTTCCGGATCGACGATCGGCCCGCCGGCGGAGACGTTGTACGCCGTCGAGCCGACCGGCGTCGAGACGATGGCGCCGTCGCCGAGGAGGTCGGGGCCCTCGCGGCCATCGAGCCGCAGGGCGATCTCGATCATGCGGAAGGGCGGACCGGCGGCGATGACCACATCGTTGAGGGCGAGCCCCGCGAACTCCGATCCGCCGACGGCCCGCACGACCTCGGCCCGAAGCAGCAGCCGCTCGCGGATCGCGGCGCGTCCGGAGAAGATCGTCTCGGCGTGCCGTTCGAGCGCTGCGAGGTCGAACTCCGCGAGGAAGCCAAGACGGCCGACGTTGACGCCGACCAGCGGCACCCCCCGATCCGCGAGCCTCCGCGCCTGCCCGAGGAGCGTGCCGTCGCCGCCGAGCACGATCGCAAGCGACGCGCCGAGGTCCGGCTCGAGCGGGGCGTGGTGCGGCTCCAGTTCCCTTGCCGTGAAGCCATGGGCGGCAACGATCCTGCGCACTTCCGCAAGCAGCGGCGGAACGCCGTCGCGCCGCGGGTCCGCGACGAGCAGGACCGTGCTCGAGGCGTCGCCGCTCACGAGACGATTCCCCGGGTGAGGCGCATGAACGCGGTCTCGAGGTTCACCGACTCCATCTGCATCGAGCGGAGGCGGAAACCTGCCACGACGAGGCGGTTGGGAAGGTCGCTCACGTCGAGGCCGCCGCGGGGGTCGAGCATCGCGTCGATCCTCGCTGCACGGTCGGCCGCGGGATCGCCCTCGAGCACGTCCACCTGCACGATTCCTCGCACGCCACGAAGAAGCTGCGCGGCCTCGGCCACGCGATCCGCGACCTCGATCTGGACGACCGGGCCGCGGCTCGCCTTCGCCATGATCTCCCGCACCGGTCCGGAGTAGACGAGCTTGCCCTTCTCGACGATGCCGACGCTCGTGCAGAGCTCCGCGAGCTCGTGCAGGATGTGGCTCGAGATGAGGATGGTCTTGCCCATCCGGCGAAGCTCCTTCAGGAGTTCGCGGATCTCGATGCGGGCGCGGGGGTCGAGCCCCGACGCCGGCTCGTCGAGCAGCAGCACCTTCGGATCGTGCAGCAGCACCCGCGCGATCGACAGTCGCTGCTGCATCCCGCGGCTGAGCCCATTCACCTCCGCGTCGGTCTTGTGGACGAGGTCGGTGAGCTCGAGCACGTCCTTCACGACCGCGCGGCGTGCCGGGCCGTGGATGCCGTAGCAGCTCGCGAAGAACTCGAGGTACTCGCCCACGAGCATGTCGTCGTAGGCGCCCATGAAGTCGGGCACGTAGCCGATCACCGGGCGGATGAGATTGTTCTGGTAGCCGACGGTCTTGCCGTCGATCCGCGCCTCGCCCCAACTCGGCTTGAGCAGCGTCGCGAGGATCTTGATCGTGGTGGTCTTGCCGGCGCCGTTGGGGCCGATGAATCCGAAGCACTCGCCCGCCTCGATCGAGAGGTTGAGATTGTCGAGCGCGACGAGTTCGCCGTACTTCCGCGTGAGGTTGACCGTCTCGATCATCGGCATGGCGCGGGTTCGATCAGCCTGCAGCGGCGGTCGGGGCGGGACGGGGTTCGGGGACGATCGCGGCTTCGACGGCGGGAAGCGGCAGGATCCACCGGACGACGGTCAGTCCCTCGCTCGGCGGCGTCTCGCCATCGATCTCGAGGGGGACGGGCAGCGACGAGTCGCGAAGGTAGCCGATCACGACGAGGCAAGGACGGTTGAACCACGGCCCGAGATCGAGGCGCCGCCCGAGCATGCGCTCGACGCGGGCGGTCTCGGCGCCGGTCGGCGGATTCTGCAGATAGGGCGGCGGCGTCAGCATCGAGTAGAGCGAGAGCATGTCGAGCCGACGCACGCGATCCTCCTCGGTCGGCGTCGGGCGGGTCTGAAACCCTCCGAAACCGAGCGTGGCGAGGAGCGGTTCGTAGTAGCGGCTTCGGATCATCGACGTCAGGCTCTCGGCGGCGGCGCGAGCCGGCGACGGACCCTTGGGGTAGAGCGAGGGACCGAGATCGAGCGGCACGCCCGCCGGCCACGAAGGCACGATCACGAAGCGGCCGAACTGCGGCATCTCGCCGGGGCTCGCCACGATCGGCAACGGTCCCGGGTCGAAGCGTGGCAGCGGCGTGCGCCAAGGATTCACATGCACGATCCGCACGTCCTCGAGCGGGCCGGGCAGATCGTGCACGAGCCGGCCCTGAAGCGACACCGTCCCGGCCGCGAGATCGACGTACGGCTCGACCGGCGCCGCGGCATCGATGCGCGGGAGGCCGCCCCAGTCCGGATCGAGCGGTCCAACCCAGGAGGCGGCGAAGGTCGAGGCGGTGGCGCGGGCAGGCACCTCGAGCGAGCCGGGGGAGTCGAGGTCGACGTCGTAGCGGGCGATGTCGGGTAATCGCCCGCGGGCGTCGCCGGGCGGGGCGAGCCAACTCGAGAGCAGGTTGCGGCGATCGCCCTCGGGATCGATCGAGAGCTCGGCGGTTCCGTAGCCGGGCAGGCTTGCGGTGAACCACGATTCGGCTCGCTGGAACTGCGGCTCGCTCGGGGAGGCGGCGAGTCCCGCGAGCGGGCCCTCGGCCCGCGCGACGTGGTCGAGGAAGGTCAGATGCACCACGCGGGTGCGTCCCTGACGTAGGGCGAGGCTTCCGCTCCACGCGATCGCGGAGAAGACCGCCGCCATCGCCACGAAGAGCACCCACGAGAGTCGCTCGCGCCGGTAGCGCTTCAGGATCCCGAACCCGAGCGGTCCCGCAAGCAGCCAGTAGATCGCGAAGAGCCCCAGCGCCGCGAGGATGCCCACCGCCGCTTCGCCCGCGAGATCGATGCGCTCGGTCACGATCTCGCCGGAGAGGAACTCGAGAATCGACGGCCGCCGGACGAGTCGCCGCGGCTCGCTGTTGTCGAGCGCCGCGTACTCGGGCGCCGTCAGGCTGTCGCCGCGAAGCCCGAGCAGGGTGTTCCACACGCAGTCGGCCTGCGGAAGCCCGCCGTCCTGCAGCGCGCGGCGCCGCAGCGCGTCGAGGTCGACCCCGACGATCACGAGCTGCCCGAAGCCGAGCGGCCTGCCGATCGCGAAGACGTCCGCCTCGATCGTCCCCGCGGCGGGGGCGGGCAATCCGCTCTGCGGCGCCCGCGGCGCCGGCACCGCCAGCAGGGGAACCCACGGCGCCGGGAGCGACGAGGGTTCGAAGCGGCGAATCGGCATCCGCGCGCCGGGATCCCGCAACGAGGAGCTCTTGCTGAGCGCCGGAAGCAGCTCGCGCACCGGCACGGACTCGCGAAGAGTCGGCGTCACGCCCTCGAGCGCGTCGGCGAGGAAGTTCCGTCTCGAACTCGCCGCGATCGTGCCGAGCGACCAGGGATCGCCTGCTTCCGGAAGCACGATCACGAAGGTTCCGCCGCGCTCGATCCACTCGCGAAGTGCACGGCTCTCGTCGAGCCCGAGCGCCGTGGGCCGAGTCGAAGGATCGTCTCCCGCCCACACGATCGCGGCGAAGCTCGCGAGGCCCTCCCAACGGTCGGGGAAGCCGGCGGCGCCGATTCCCGAGGCGATGCGGATCGTCTCGTTGAGCGTGGGAATCGAGGCGAGACCCGGCGGAGGCGTCTCGTAGGCCTCGAGTCCGAGGCGGCCCGAGCCCGCGAGCCCAACGAGTCCCTGCTCGAGCGCGACGCCTCTTCCGGGGACCGCCGCGGTGGCGGCGCTGACTCGCGCGAGGCCGAGTTCGCGGCCGCGTTCGCCGTCGATCTCCTCATGCACGCGGATCGAGAAGACCGCGCCCTCGAGCTCCGCCGGCGAGCGGGCGGGCGGCAGGCAACCGTAGATCCAGCGCGAGGCGGGCTGACCCGGTGCGAGCACGAGCGAACGGGTCGAGACCGCGAGATCGCCATCGGCATCGGGGATCTCCCACTCGATCCGGACCGGCTGCGGCGTCGTCGCGTCGCTGCGCAACAGCACCTTGATGGCGGTCGGATCGCCGGGACGGAAGTGATCGCCGACGCCGAACTGCTCCAGGACGATCGAGACGTCCGCGGTCGCGACGCCGGCGAGCGAGGCGGCCAGTCCCAGGGCCGCCGCGCTTGTGCCGGTCCTCTTCATCGCGATGGGTCGCACGGGGCGTTCGCTCGGGAGGCGGGTTCGGTTCAGGCGATCGACGCGAAGGACTCGAGCATCGCCGCATGCGCGCGGATGCCGCCGTGGAGGCACTTCACCTCGAACTTCTCGTTGGGCGAGTGCACGCGATCGTCGTCGAGACCGAACCCCGCGAGGATCGAGTCGATGCCGAGGTGCCGCTTGATCGCGCCGACCGCGGGAATGCTGCCGCCGGTGCCGATCACCGCTGCGGGGCGGCCGTACGCGACCTCGAGTCCCGCGAGGGCGGCCTGCATCTCGGCGCCGTCGACCGGCACCGCGATCGCGGGATTGCAGCCGTGCGGATGGAACTCCGCAACGATGCCGGGCGGCAGGCGCGACTCGATGAACTCGCGAAGGGCCTTGGAGATCGTGGCGGGATCCTGGCCCGCGACGAGACGGCAGGAGAGCTTCGCGCCGGCTTCCGCGGCGATCACGGTCTTCGCGCCCTTGCCCGCGTAGCCGCCCCAGATGCCATTGATGTCGCAGGTCGGCCGCGACCACATCCGCTCCATCGTGGTCCGCCCCGGTTCGCCGTGCGGGATGGAGACGCCAGCCGAGGCGAGGAACTCGGCATCGTCGAAGCCCAGCGACTTCCACGACTCGAGCACCTCGCTCGGCGGATCGATCACCGTGTCGTAGAAGCCGGGAATGGTCACGCGGCCGTCGCGGTCATGCAGCGCACCGAGCACCTCGACGAGCGCATTGATCGGGTTGGCGAGCGTGCCGCCGTACATGCCCGAGTGGAGATCGTGGCTCGGTCCGCGGAAGAGCACCTCCTCGTAGACGAGTCCGCGAAGCATGGTGGTGATTGCGGGCGTGCGGTCGTCCCACATGCCGGTGTCGGAGACCACGCAGACCCGCGCGGCGAGCGCTTCGCGATGGGCAGCGAGAAAACCTTCCAGGCTTGGACTTCCAGACTCCTCCTCGCCTTCGAGCATCACCGTGACGGGCACGGGCGGGCCGCCGTGCACCTCGCACCAGGCGCGGAACGCCTCGATGAAGGTCATGACCTGCCCCTTGTCGTCGCAGGCGCCTCGCGCGACGATCCGCTTGCCGAGTGGACCGTCCTCGATCGTCGGCTCGAAGGCGCCGTGTCGCCACAGGCCGATCGGATCGGGCGGCTGCACGTCGTAGTGGCCGTAGTAGAGGATCGGCTTCCCGGAGCCGGGACCGGGGTGATGCGCCACCACGAAGGGGTGGCCGGGCGTCTCGACGATCCTCGCCTCGAAGCCGAGTTCGCGAAGTTGCGCCGTCGCCCACTCGGCGGCCCCCTTCACGTCGGCATCGAAGGACGGGTCCGTGCTGACGCTCGGGATGCGGAGGAACTCGCAGAGCCGGGCGATCGAGTGGTCGAGGTTGCGGTCGACCCGCTCGAGGACGGGGACGAGGCGCGGCGATGGGGCTGGGGCGGTGGGCATGGCGGAGTCCAAGCGGAACGATGGAAGCATCGCATCGTCCCCGGACGTCGCGTTCAGGGCAACCGACGACGCCGGTGCTGCGCCTCACGGCGATTCGAGTCGCGCCGCGGTCATCCCGGAGGCGACGTCGGATCGAGGCTCGCGGCCAGCACCACGAGCGCCGCCAGCACCAGGATGAACAGCACGCCCGAGAGGCTCCACCGCGGCCGGCGGCGCCGTTCCGCCGCGGCGGCGCCGAGATCGAGCGGCGTCAGCCCTTCGAGTTCCGCGTAACTCCGCGGCGGGCGAAGCGAGAAGTCGCACCCGCACTCGTGGCAGGCATCGAGCAGTTCTCGAAGGGCCTGGTCGGCGGGCGCACCGCAGCCGAGGCATCTCGGCTCGGTCCATCGTGTCGCTCTTGTGCGCGTGCGCCCCGCCATCGCGACGAAGGTAGCATCGCTCGGCGCCCGGTCCACCACGCAGTCGAAACCTCGACGCACTCCGAGTCGATGCGGCGCGACGCGGCGTCGAGAAGGCCGCATCGCAGGGCCGTCGCGCAGGAGAGGACGCATGCAACGCACCGAGATGGAGTGGGCCCGGCTTCTCGCCGCCGAGAGCGGCGAGCACGGCGGCGGCGTCTGCGAACATCCTCCCGCCTCGGCCTGGGGCGCTTCGCGGTCGGACGCCATCGATCGACTCGTGTGGGCACGGTTGTCGGATCCTCGGCGCCTTGAGGCGGACCTTCCCGGACTCCGCCTCGGGACGACCGGCCCCATCTCGTCACGCAGCGACGACGATGCCGTCGAGGTGTGGGTGGACGGCGAATTGGCGGCGATGCATGGGCTGTGGCGCGTGGCGCGGCTCGACGCGAATCTCGACCTGCGGCGACGACTGTTCGAGGCGGTCGCGTGGCACATCGAGCACACCGGGACCGAGAACGCGACCCATCGCCCGTGGGCCGCGCACGTCTTCCTGCTCGAGGGCTCGGCGGAGGCGAGGCTCTTCGCCGAGGGGCAACTGCACGCCTGTCGCGCCGAGGGCGGACCGGATCCGTGCTCGCGGTGGATCCTCGCGGACGCGGCGCGCGAGTTGGCGCTCGCGAGCGGACACGCCCGACCGTGATCGCGGAGGGGCGTTGGTAGACTCGGTCCCGATGTCGACGTCGCTTCAGGAACCCTCCTCCGGCATCGGTCGAGCGGAGCCGCCCACGGAGTTCGCCGCCTATGGCGCGGACGATGTCCGCCTGCTTCGACAGGCGATCGCCACCGCGCGTGCGGCCGCCGCGTGCCTCCATCCTCGACGGCTGATCCTGGGACTGTTTCTGCTGCTGGTGCTGATGCAGCTCGGATGGCTCTATGACCGTTCGACCGAGCCACGGTTCGGGCCGAGCGGACTGTTCGCCGCCGACCCGAGCGAGGATCGCGACGCCGCGGTGGCGGAGGCGTGGGCGTTGATCGAGGCGAGCTCGCACGCCGGCGAACCAAACGCGAACGCGTCGACCGATCCCCGAGCGTGGCGGGCGCTCGTGACCAAGACGGCCGAGGACATCGTGCAGGCCTCGCGTGAAGCGGGGGTACCGCCCGAGTACGTGTCCGCCTCCGCCGGGTGGCTCGCGACGCTCGAGCGAGGCATGCCGCGGGGCACCTTCGCGGTGGTGGTCGAAGCGCTGGCGTTGGAGTTCGGCGCCTTCTGCCGATCGGCGATCTCGCTTCGATGGGGCGAGGCCGCGTCGAGCCTCGGGCGGATGACGCATGAACTCCCCATGGCGATCTGGCGGCACGACCGGATGTTCTTCCTCGGGTTCGGGCTTCCGGCCGTGGTCCTCGCGAGCTTCTTCGGCGGCATGCTGGCCCGCTTGGCGGCCTGTCGCTTCGGCCGACGCGAGTGGATCACGATTCCCGAGTCGGCGGACTTCGCCGCCAGTTCGACGGTGCGGCTCGTCTCGGCGCCGCTGCTGCCGATCGTGGTCGCGTTGCTGCCGCTCGGCCTGATCGCGCTGCTCGGATTTCTGATGCGGGTCCCGGTGCTCGACGCGGTTGGCGGAGCGATCTTCGGGGTTCCGCTGGCGATGTCGCTGCTGGCGTCGCTCCTGCTGCTCGGGCTTCTGGTCAGTTGGCCGCTGGTGGTTCCGGCGGTGGCCTGTGAGGACGCGGATGCCGCCGACTGCGTTCAGCGGGCCTACGCGGCGGTGGTGCATCGCCCGGGCCGATTCGTCGTGCTGGTGGCCGCGGCACTGGCGGGGCTCGTCGCCGGGGTCGCGGTGCTCGATGCGGTGCTTGTGGCGACGCTCGCGCTGGCAGCCGGCTCGCTCTCGCAGTCGGCCCCCGAGTCGTTCGTGGCTGCGATCGGGAACCGCCCATGGCTCGAGTTCGGGGCGCCCGCGCCAAGCGCAGCGCTGCTCGAGGTCTCGTGGGCCGGCTACGCGGTGGCGGTGTGGTCGACCACGGTCCGATGGCTCGTCGGCGGCTTCGTGCTCGCCTGGCTGTTCGATGCCGGGACGCGGATCTACCTCCTCCTGCGGGAGCAGGTCGATGGAAGCCGTCCCGAGGCGATCGCGGATCTGCCGTCCGCCGAGACCCGCGCCGAACGGATGCGCGAGGCGATCGACGCGGCTCGACGCGCTCGCTGACCCGGCACCGGAATCATGAGGCTCCGAGCGGCCGACGCGCGGCGTCGGCGTGGTCTGCCGTTTCGAGTCGATCGGGGGCGTTCACCGCTGCCGGAAGCGAAGTTCGGAGGGCCGATTCCAGTTCGGGCCGGGAATCAAGCCGGGCCGATCGCCCGTTCGATCGCGTCGACTCGCGCCTGCAGTTCTCGCAGCCGCTGCTCGAGGTCGTCGAGCCGATCGGGGCTCGCGGCGACTCGCGGCGTCGCGACTGTGGCGGCCACGCTGGCCGACGCAGTGACCGGGGCGTCGAGCGGATGCAGTTCTCGACACAGCAGTTGCCGCCATCGGTTGGCGCGGGTCCCCGGGATCGGCGGGAGTTCCTCGACGAGGGGCGGCTCCTTGCCGCGAAGCGACTCGAGGAAGTTGCCGACGGTCTCGAGCGATTCGAGCGGGTGCATCCGGCTCGCGCGGCCGCGGAGTTCGCCGACCGTCTGCGGACCCCGCAGCAGCAGTTCCGCGAGGATGACCAGCTCGCTGGTGTTGACGCCAAGCACCTCGCGGGAGAGATGCCGGAACTTGGGGACGCGACTTCCCGCGAGGGCCAGCTCGTGCACGAGGCCGTGGCCGCGCAGTTCATCGAGCGCCGCGAGCACCCGCTCCTCGTCGAGTTCGACGACCGGCTCGCGGTTGTTCTTCTGGTTCGTGCCCGCGACGATCGAGTTGAGGGTGAGCGGATACTGCGCTGGAACGGTTTGTGCCTTCTCGACAAGCGTTCCAAGGACCCGGCACGCGTCGGGGGAGAGTTCGATCATGCGGCGAGTCTACGGTCGTCGCCCGGGATCGAAGTCGCGAGCGGTTCGACCTACGATTTCGCGCATGCCGAGAGACCTGCACGACCGGGCGCAGCGCCGACGCGACGTCGAGCGGATCGCCGCCGCCGCCGCGCGGCGCTTCGAAGGAGGTCGCGCGGACTCCAACGAGCAGGCGATCGATGCCGCCATGGCGATGGAGC
>JBMTTG010000020.1:0-19357 GCA_049449095.1 Phycisphaerales bacterium
TCACCCGGGGCCGTCCTATGAGGGCGTTGAGCGAAGCCTGTGCCGCTGCCACCGGTGATGCCAGGCACAACCGTTCGCCGCCTCGCGAACCCAAGGGGCGAGCCGTCGCGCCAACTCGGCCCGGGCGTGGCCGCGGTCTGAGACGAGACCGCCCTGCGGCGTTCGCCCCGACGCAACACGTCGCCGCCCGCCTACGCGTGCGGGCTCGCCACGGCCTTGGCCGGCGCAGCGCCGCCCTCGACCTTGCCGTAGGTCCGCTTGCGCGGCTCGACGAGGGGCGTCTCGACGCGCTCGAAGGAGATCTTCGAGCCGCCGGTCTGCGGATCGAACGCCGCGACGGTGGTCGCGAGGAATCGATCGTCGTCGCGCTCGGTGAAGTCGGTGCGGTAGTGGCTGCCGCGCGACTCCTTCCGCTCGAGCCCGCCGCGGGTGATCGCCTCCGCGAGCACGAGCATGTCGCCGACCGCCCGCGCGTAGGCGAGGGTCTGGTTGGTCCACATGCCGGTGTCGGAGAGGCGGATCCTCGCGTAGCGCTCGCGGAGATCGGCGATCCTCGCGAGCGACTGCTCGAGCCGCGGGCCGCTCTTCACCACCGTGCTCGCCGCGGTCATCTCGTCGCCGAGTTCCTTGCCGATCGCGTAGGGGTTCTCGGTGCCGGCGGCGTCGAGCAGTTCCTTCATCCGCGACTCGGACTTCGCCTTCGCGGCGTCGAAGGCGCTCGAGGTCGCATCGGCGGCGGGGGACTGCTCGCGGGCGAAGTTGACCACGCCCGCGCCGCAGAAGAGGCCGTCGAAGATGCAGGAGAGGAGCGCGTTCGCGCCGAGGCGATTCGCGCCGTGGTACTGGTAGTTGACCTCGCCGAAGGCGTAGAGCCCCGGGATGTTCGTGGTCATCGACTTCGGCGATCCGTAGCGCAGGCCCTTCGAGTCGGGATTCGCCTCGTAGGTCGTCCACAGGCCGCCCATCGAGTAGTGGACGCCCGGGAAGATCTTCATGGGCACTTCGGCCGGATCGTCGCCGACGAACTTGCGGTAGATCTCGATGATCCCGCCGAGCTTGCGCTCCAAGTACTCGCGGCCGAGGTGGGTGAGGTCGAGGTAGACCATGTTCCCGCCGCCGACGCCGAGACCGTCGTGCACGCAGATCGAGAAGATCTCCCGCGTGGCGATGTCCCGCGGCACGATGTTGCCGTACTTGGGATACCGCTCCTCGAGGAAGTAGTAGCGCTCGGCGTCGGGGATCTGTCGCGGGTCTCGCGTGTCGCCCTTCTTCCGCGGCACCCAGACGCGACCGCCCTCGCCACGGGCCGACTCGCTCATGAGGCGAAGCTTGTCGGCGCCCGGGATCGCGGTGGGATGCACCTGGATGAACTCGCCGTTGGCGTAGAGCGCGCCCACCTGGTAGCAGCGGCTCGCGGCGGCGCCGGTGCACATCACCGAGTTGGTGCTCTTGCCGAAGACGAGCCCGCATCCGCCGGTCGCCATCACCACGGCGTCGGCGCGGAAGGAGCGGATCTGCATGGTGCGCAGGTCCTGGGCGACGATGCCGCGGCAGCGGCCCTCGTCGTCGAGCACCGGCCCGAGGAACTCCCAGTGCTCGTACTTGGTCACCTTGCCCTCGGCCTCGACGCGCCGGACCTGCTCGTCGAAGGCGTAGAGCAGCTGCTGGCCGGTGGTCGCGCCCGCGAAGTGGGTGCGCTTGTAGAGGCTGCCGCCGAAGAGCCGCAGGTCGCGCTGGCCCTCCGCGGTGCGATTGAACGGCACGCCCATCCGGTCGAGCAGGTCGATGATCCGAGGCGCCCAGTGGGCCATCTCGTAGACCGGCGGCTGATGGGCGAGGAAGTCGCCGCCGTAGATCGACTCGTCGAAGTGCTCGTGCTCGCTGTAGCCCTGCTGACGCGCGATCTCGTTGCAGGCGTTGATGCCGCCCTGGGCGCAGACGGAGTGGCTGCGCTTCACCGGAACGATCGAGAAGAGGTCGACGGGGAGTCCGCCTTCGGTGATGCGAAGCGTCGCGGAGAGCCCGGCGAGACCGCCTCCCACCACGATCACTCGATGCCGTGCGCCTGAAGCCATGGGTGCCGATCCGTCCTTTCCGATCGCGAGAATCGATTCGTCAGTTGCCCGGCTCGACCGCGTCGCCGGTCATGATCCCCTCGGACGCCTTCACGCCCGCCTGCATCTGCGCCTCGACGATCTTCGCTTCCTCGATGTTCAGCGTGGAGAAGCCCCAGATCGCCGCGATGCCCATCGCGCCGAGCCCGACCCCGATCGCGGTGCACACGCGGCCCCACCGCATCTGCGCCTGCCGGCTGACGGTGAGTCCCCAGGTGATCGCCGCGCTCCAGAGTCCGTTCGCGAAGTGGTAGACCGCCGCGAGCACGCCGACGAGGTAGAAGGCGGCCATCGCGACTCCGAGCCGCCCGTCCTGGAAGTGCTCGGCGGTCGTCGAGGCGGCTTCGGTCGGGGTGAAGGTCGGGAAGAAGCCGCCGTAGGTCCATCCCCACCGCAGGCTGGAGAGGTGGAAGAAGATGAACACGAGTGCGATGTAGCCCGTCGCCCGCTGCAAGGCATACCGCCAATTGCCGCCGTAGCGGTAGGCCGAGACGTTGTTGCGGCCGGTCCGTGCGAAGACGATCCCGAAGGCCGCGTGGAAGAGCAGCGGCAGCCAGATCAGCCCGACCTCGATGAGCACCAGCGCCGGCAGCGAGTGGATGAAGTTCACCTCGTGCTGGAAGGTGTAGATGCCGCCGGTGCCCGGCCCGTAGGGGCTGTGCCCGAGCTGGTCGCCCCACACGATCGAGGAGTTCGTCGTGAGGTGGGGGATCAGGAAGACCCCGATCGGGACAATGCCGCTCAGCGAGTGCAGGCGGCGAAGCAGGAAGTAGTGGCGATCGAGGAAGCTCCCGGAGGAGCTTGCCGAGGCGGCGTGGGCGGTGCTCATGGGAAGCGGCGAGTATACGAGGCGCAAGTGGCTGCCCCGCGTTCGCCGCCGATGCGCCTCGGATGCGGACTCGAACCCACCGATGCGGAGGTCCCGATCGGGGGTCGGGCGCGGTCAGGGAATGTGCAGGCCGCCGGGCGTGGTCTTGCCGGTCGAGGGCTCGCTCGGCGCCGCGGTCGCCGTGCCCGACGCCATCTGGGCGGCCACGAGCTTCGCGATCTGCACATAGCGGCTTCGGAGTTCGCCGAGGATCTGACCCAGTTCCTCCGCCTCCTCCGGCGTCAGGTTGCCCTTGGTCTTCTCCTCGAGCATGCCGAGCAGGTCGATCGAGAAGCGGGCGCCCTCGAGATCGATCACCACGCGGCCGGTCTTGGGGTCCTGCATCGCCCCGAGACCCATGATCGCCTGCGAGGCAAGCATCCCGACGAGGCCACGGAAGTCCGCGGGAGGCAGCTCCTCCGCGCTTCGCTCGCCCTTCGCGGCCTCGACCTTCGCTTCGGCTGCGGCGAGCTTCTCCTTCTCGGCCTGCGCCTGGGCCTTCCAGTCGGAGTCGATGTGCAGTTTCGGTTCGGTGTCGCTCATGGTTCGGCTCCGTCGGAAGGTTCGAAGGGGCGAAGTATAGTTCTGCGTCATCGCGACCCGAGCGGCGTCGAAGATCGAGCGGCGATCGACGACGCGGCGGTCGGAGGCTGCGCCCCGCATGCGATCCGCGACTTCGGGAATCGAACTCGTCCGCCTCTTCTTCGGCCGCTCGGTGCGGGCGGTGACGCTCGCTCTCGTCATGTCCGCGATCGGGGGGCTCGCGGGGGGCTCCGGAGCGGCGCTCGATCCGTCGCTCGCGCCGCCGCGGGGGGTGACGCTGGCGGACTTCTCGCGGCCGGAGGCGAAGCCCGAGGTGGTGCTCGCGGTTCCGTCCGAGGTCTTCACGCCCGAGGTGGAGATCGAGTCGACCGTCGAAACCCTGCCCGACGGCGTCGAGATCGCGAGCGAGCGGAAGGTGGTCGAGGTCGCGACGCCGCAGGGCACGGTCGTCCCGACGGTCGCGGAGAGCGACCGAGTGCTCGTCGAGCCGCTGCCGGTCGGGCGCAACTGGCCGGTCGAGAGCCTCGTCGGCCAGATCAACGGCCGCCCGATCTTCGCCGGAGAGTTTCTCGCGCCGATCGAGGATCGCCTCCTCCGCATCGCCGCGACCCCCGAACGGGCCGAGGCGCGTCGGGGGATCATCGAACTCGTCCGCGCCCGCTTCGAGGAGTTCGTGGACAGCGAACTGGTGATCTCGGAGGCGGAGTCGGGGCTCTCGCCCGAGCAGAAGCAGGGGCTCTTCGCGTGGCTCACGAACCTTCGCGAGGAGGAGATCGCGCGGCGCGGCGGCAGCACCGCCTCCGCGGAGGAGAGCCTGCTCTCGCAGGAGGGTCTCTCGCTCGAGGAGTTCATGGCGAGGCGTCGCGACATCGCGCTGGCCAGCGATCTGCTCCGTCGCAAGATCGACTCGCGGGTGATCGTCTCGTGGCGCGACGTCGAGCTCGAGTACCAGCGTCGCGAGAAGGATCTCAACCCGCCGGGGCTCATCCGCATCGGGCGCATCCGGCTCACCGAGCGGAGCGACGGCGCGGAGAAGATCGCCGAGGTGAAGTCGCGCTTCGAGAAGGGCGAGTCGTTCGCGGAGGTGGCCGCGTCGCTCGGGCTTCCCGACGGGGGCTTCTGGAGGGAGTTCCCCCTCACGGATCAGGGGCTCGCGGGGCTCGATCTCTCGGAGGAGTTCCGCAACGCGCTCGCCGCGGCACCGCCGGGTGGGGCGGGGCCCCCGATCGAGCGGGCCGGGGCGGCGACCTGGCTCGGCGTGCTCGCGGAGGTTCGGCCCGAGCCGGTCTCCCTCTTCGATCCCGGCGTGCAGCTCATGATCCGCGAGGCGCTTCGGAACCAGCAGTTCGGGATCGAGCAGCAGCGGTACCTGCAGTCGCTCCGGCGGCGATGGGTCAGCGACGACATCAACGTGATGCGCGAGCGGCTCGTCGCAATCGCCCTCGATCGCTACTTCCGCTGAAGGCCGCCCGACCGGCCTCTTGAACGGGGCTCCTGCGCCCGAGGGGACGAGCCGTCGGAAACTGGGGCGATTGGGGGGGCGGTGGGAGGTTCGAGGTTGACCCGAGCCCCCGCGGTGCCACCCTTCGGGACCCCCGCGCTCCCGTCGGAGCCTGGGCCGCTCCCCGCCGGGTCCGCAGGATCTCCTTCATGACGCTTCGCACCGCCGCCGTCGGCCTCGCCGCCGCTTCGCTGCTCGCCACCGCCTCGATCGACGCCGCGCCCGACAAGCACGCCGGCGATGCTCGCCCGAACGTGCTGGTGGTCGTGCTCGACGACCTCGGGATCGACAACTTCGGGTTCGAGCCCTTCGGCTGGAACCAGTCGATCTTCACGCCCGACATGCCGGTGCTCGCAGAGATCGCGGCGCAGGGCGTGAGCTTCCGGAACTTCTGGGCGGCGCCCGAGTGCTCGCCGTTCCGGGCGGCGATGCTCACCGGCCGCTACGGCTTCCGGACCGGCGTGGTGACGGCGCTCGTCGATCCGATGCTGCCGGTCAACCAGCTGCATCCCTCCGAGATCACCGTGCCCAAGCTCGTGCGCGAGGCGGGGTACCGCACCGGCATGATCGGCAAGTACCACATGGGCGGCGGTCCCGAGAACACCCCGGCGGGCTACACCTACCAGGCGCCGAACACCTCCGCGGGACTCGACTACTACGACGGCTACTGGTCGCTGCCCCCGAGCATCGACCCGACGGTCGGCGGTCAGACGCCCGAGGGCGTCTCCTACGACTGCGGCGCCCCGACCGGATTCACGACCACCGGCGCGGCCTGCTTTCCCAACGGAACCTGCATCGAGGGGATCAATCCCTTCGAGGCGATGGCGATCGGCGCGACGCCGCTGCTCGCCGCCGACGGCACGCTCGCCCAGAGCTGCGCCGACGGCGACTGCGCCGCGATCGACTTCACCCTCGGCAACGCCTACTACGCGTGGGATCGCGTGATCACGCTCGGATCCTCCGCGATCCAGCTTCCCGATCCGTGGCGGGAGTACCTCACGAGCTTCATCAGCCGGCGGGGCGTCGAGTGGATCGAGCAGGCCCGCGCCGACGGCGTGCCGTGGATGGCGTTCGTCACCCACAGCGCTTCGCACACGCCGATCCAGACCCCGCCGCCCTCGCTCACCGGCCCCGCAGTCACCGACGTCTCGTGCAGCCTGACGGGGCTCAGCTACCGGCAGGTCTTCAAGCTCATGAACGAGGCGGTCGACCGCTCGATCGGCGAGATGCTCGTCGATCTCGATCTCGCGACCGTCGTGAAGGGCAAGGTCGTCCTGCGGGATCCGCAGGAGACCAACACCGTCATCATCGTCGTCAACGACAACGGCTCTCTCGGCTCCACGGTGCTGCTGCCGTTCAACCCGCTGCAGGCGAAGCAGACCGTCTACGAGACCGGCGTCCGCTCGCCGTGCATCATCGCGGGCCCGATGGTCGCGGCGCCGGGCCGCGCGGTCGACGCGACGGTCTCGAACGTCGATCTCTTCTCGCTGCTCAACGACATCTGCGGCATCGACTGGCAGTCGCGGATCCCCGAGGACCGCATCGTCGATGCGTTGCCGATGCTGCCGTATCTCGTGAATCCCGAGCAGGAGGAGATCCGCGAGTACAACTTCGCGATCTACGAGGGCGGCACCTTCGTGCCGGGGCAGGTCGGCCCCTGCATCAACGGCGGCGCGGTGATCGACAACCTCATCACCTCGCCGGCGCTCTGCGCCGACAACGGCGGATGCTGGGCTGGCGGCGCGCCGGAAGCGCCCTACCCGGTCACCAACTACTGCGATCTCTACACCACCGATCCGGACCAGGCGATCGTCGAGTGCGGCGGCACCAACTACTGCTTCCTGCCGCCGGACATGGCGGACCAGTGCCCCATCGGGACCAAGGCGATCACGCCGCCGTCGATCGCCCAGTACGGCATCCGGCGCGGACAGTGGAAGCTCGTCGTGGTTCAGCAGCCCGAGTGCCTCATCCCCAACAACTGCGTCGTGGAGTTCTATCTGCTGCCCGAGCCGGTGGCTCCGGACGAGCCCGGCATCGAGTCGAGCTTCGCCACGGTCTCATGGAACCCGCTCGAGGAGGATCTGCCGCCCGTCGCCTTCGATGCGTACCTCGACCTGCGGGACGAGCTCTTCTCGATGCTCGCCAGCCAGCCGCCGTGCCCGGCCGACGGCAACCTCGACGGCGTGGTCGACAGCGCCGATCTCGCGGGGCTGCTCGGCGAGTGGGGCGGCATGGGCTTCTGGGATGTCAATCTCGACGGCATCGTCGACGGCACCGATCTCGGCCTGCTCATGGGATCGTGGGGCCCGTGCGTGCCGCCGGCCGATCCGGCGCAGTCGGGCATTCCGGACTGCCTCTACGAGATTCCCGCGCAGGTCGTCCGCGACTACCAGCTCGCCTCGGGCACCTACGCGGACAACGCCGGCAGCGGCGTCGATGCGGAGCCGCTTGGCGGCACCTTCGTGCCGGGCGGCTACGCGTTCGCGGACGGGGCGGGCCTTCGCATTCCCGTCGACGGCCTCGACCTCGAGGACTTCCAGATCGACCTGTGGTTCACGCCGGTCGCCCAAGGCGGCGTGCTCGGCAAGATCCTCGACTTCTTCGATCGCACCGAGGACCGCGGCTTCTACCGCGACCAGAACGGCAACCTCTTCCAGTTCCTGCCGCCCTTCAGCCCGACGAGCCCGGGCGCGGTGACGCTCGGCGTGCCGGTGCAGGTCACGCTCTCGCGCAACTCCGACACGCGCACGCTGATCTGCGAGATCGATGGCGTGGTGCAGTGGACGATGGAGGACTTGCTTGGACTCGCGGTGCCCCCGGCGGACGGCTTCATCACCTGCTTCTCCGACGACGCGGTGACGAAGTACCTCGAGAACTTCGCGGGCGTCGTGTCGCGAATCCGGATCGCGAGCCGTTCGGCGAACTGAGGCACGAGCCGTGGTGGCCGCCGACGGCGATCGAACGGCGGGAGCGTCATCGACGTCGCCCGCGGCGATCGGTCGGCCAGTCGGCCTCGAAGCATCCAGGCAGGTGCTCGAGCCGCGCGGGATCCCGCGAGAGATCGACGCTCACCGCGTCGAATCGCACGAAGGTGTCGCAGAGCGCTTCGCAGGAGACCAGTTGCCGGGCCAGCCGGATCATGCGCTGCCGCTTGCCTCGATCGATGCGGTGATGGGCGGGCGCTGCCGCATTCCGCGACGACTTGACCTCGACGATCGCGAGCACGAAGGGTGGTCCGCCCGGCTCGACGACGACGAGATCCGCCTCATCGGGGCCGAGGTGGAGGTTTCGCGCGGCGATCCGATAGCCCCGTGCTTCGAGCCACTCCGCGGCGAGGCGCTCGCCGAGCGCCGCATCGCGTTCGGGCAGGGCGGCGGTCTTCGCGTCGGCACGTCGCGTAGGCAGGAGCCTGCCGATCGTCGCGAGAAGATCCTCGAGGGCAGGCCTTGCGAAGCCGCTCATGGCGAACTCGTCGGCGCGGCGCTGGCGTGCTCGAGGATTCGCGTCAGGAGCGCGATGGCGGTCGCCTGCGTGTAGCCGTCGACGCCTTCGCGTGGACGGCCGAGGAGCGCGAAGGAGCAGTCGAGCGAACTCGTGATGATCGCCACACGACCGACGGCGTCGCGCACGCCGCGAAGCCTGCACGCCGAAGTGGCGGCGCCGGAGGCTCGCGCCGTGGTCGGGCGGTAGGTCGCGCGCCGCAGGTCCTCGCGGCCACGCTCGTCGTCGCCGGCGAGCATCGGATCGTTGGCGAGCGGGAATGCGGGACGGCCGAGGCGACGCACGAGTTCCTCCTCGACCGCTTCGGCAAAGCCGCCGCGTCCGCCGGGCGATTCGACGAGCAGCGTGCCGCCCTGCTCGATGAACCGCGAAAGCGCCAGCCAACGGGCTTCTTCCCAACTCGGCGGACGCGTGCCGCGCAGGATCGCCAGGACCCGGCGATCCGGCGTGGCTTCGTCCGGCAGCGCCTCGATCGCGACGTCGACGAGATCGAGACGTCGGCCGAGCCTCGATTCGAGCGTGGGGCGAGCGAGCTCGAGCGCCGCGGGCTCCGGATCGTCGCCTTCGCCGTGACGAACGATCGCCACCCTCGTCGCGGAAGCCGTTGGGGCAGGCGGTGCGACCTCGAGGTTGGCGGCACTCCAGCGTCGAAGCCGCGGCCACGCTCCGTCGGTCTCGACCGCCAGGACCCAGAGGTTCGCCAGAAGCTTGTGCGCTTCGCTGCCGCGCCCAGGACCCTGCTCGAGACCACGGGCGAGCGAGCCGTCGGAGCAGACGATCGCGAGGTCGCGCACCCCGTTGGAGAGCGACTCGACGCTCGGTGCGCGGTTGGAGAGGCCAAAGAGCGCCCGCCGTGCCGGATGGCCGGACTCGATCGCCTTCCAGTCGAGGCTTGGGAAGAGGCCTCCGAGTCTCGTCTTCATCGCCTCGCGATCGCGAGGCGGGAGCTCGCCGAGATCCGCCACGAGCAGGCCTCCCGAAGCGAGGAACCTTCGAAGCGAATCGACGAAGGCGGCGCCTTGCCACGCCTCGATCGAAGTCGGATGCCACCAGAGCATCGCCGGCTCGAGCCACGAGTCGACCGGCGAGTCCGATTCGATCCGCAGCCAGTTGAACTCGCGCTCCGCCGTCTCGCCGAGCCAAGCGGCGAAGCCGTTCGCCTCGCGGCTTCCCGCGAGCGGACCCGCCTGCGGTTCCGCCAGCACGCCGATCGCGATCGGCACGCGTCCGCGGAGGAGGTAGAGCAGGCCGAGTGCATGCTCGTGCAGCCGGATCGTCGCGCCGCGCGGCGTCTTCAAGCGCATGCGCCATCGCGACGGATCGTCCGGATCCGGTTCGCACAGCCGTGCGACGAGCGCCGCGGCGCCTTCGCGGAACCAGTCCCGCCCTCCGAGCCGCGACAGTCCGCCGGCCAGCGCCGCCCGCTCGAGGCTGTAGAGCCAGTAGACCTCGTGATCGTGGTGGCCGGGATTGCGTGCCGGATCGAATCGCGCATCGAGCCACGCGAGGCCCTTGGCGATCGCGGCTTCGACCTGCTCGCGCTCGCGGCGTCGGGGATCGCGCTCGCGGTCGAGCATGAAGAGCGTCGCCACGCCGGCGGCGGTCATCGAGCCTCGCGCGTCGCCACGGCCCTCGTAGTTCCAGCCGCCGTCGGGCATCTGACTCGCGAGGTACCGCGCTTCGAGCAACTCCCAGAGGCGAGACGGAACCTCGACGCCGCGAGCGGCGGCGAGCCAGAGGGCGAGCGAGGCGAACTGCGTGATCGAGTTGTCCTCGCGGCGGCTCTGAGGCTGCTGGCGGTAGTCCCATCCGCGGCTCTCGGCGCTGAAGCCCGAGAGCAGCCACGAGGCGTCGGTCTCGAGGCGCCGTCGATGCCGATCCGGCAGCGCCGCCCACAGCATCGCCCGCACCGACACCGCATAGGTGCCGTCGATGCTCGCGTCCGCGAGCGCCTCGACCGCATCGGCGATCCGCGGATCCTGCGGGCTGATGCCAGCCTCGATCAGCGCGAGCAGCACGATCGCGGTCCATCCGCGCGGCTGCTTGGCCTCGTCGGCGGGAAGCGTGCGGGGATCCCAGAAGCGGCGGGGGTCCTTCGCGGCCACGAGCCCCTCGGCGAGGGCCTCGATCGCCCGGTCGAGATCCTCCGCCGTGATCGAGGTGGCATCCGGCGGAAACGCCGCGGCGCCGCGAGCGGCGGCGATGGGCGCCGAGCACGCGCACGCAAGGAGGATGAGCGAGAGAAGCCGCCGCACGAGGCGATCGTACGGAGCGGATCCGCGGGCCTTTGGGCCGCGGCGGAAGTTCCGAGGCGAATCGCCGATCCATCGCGGACGCGACCGAGGGTTCGGCGGCCCGCTGCGGGCGGCGCCCGAAGCGAGTGAGTAGAGAGGAGAACGGAGACGAACCAGGGCGCCAACGGCCGCAGCCTCGTTCGGGCTCGTGTGCGAATGCGGTACCGTCCCCTCGATGGCCCGAGCGACGCCCCGCTATCTGCAGCCCTACGTCGACGCCGCGAAGCAGCATGGCGGCCGCTTCGAGGCGCAGCTCTGGCGAAGTCGCGAGGCGCAGTCGATCCGCTTCGACACGATCCTCTCGCTCGTTGGCGAATCGACCTTCGCCGACGCACGGGTCGTCGATCTCGGGTGCGGCTGCGGCGACTTCGCGGCGCACCTGGCGCTCCGCGGCGTGCCGATCCGCGAAGGGATCGGAGTCGAGGCGGTGCCGGAGCTGCGGCAGGCCGCGGAGGCGCGAGGGCTCGCCCGTTGGACGTTCGTCGACGGGGACTTCGTCGCCGATCGCCGGGTCATCGAGGCCGCGAAGCCGGATCTCTGCGTGATGTCGGGCAGCCTGAACACCCTGTCGCCACGACAAGCGCGATCGGTGGTCGATCGGGCGCTCTCGGCGAGCCGGATCGGCGTGGTCTTCAACTTCCTGTCCGACCGCAACCATCGGGAAGCCGGCGAGGACCTTCGGCCCGCGCGTCGCTTCGACACGCTCGGCATGCTGCGCTTCGCCTTCTCCCGATCGCCTCGCGTGGCGTTCCGACAGGACCATCTCGACGGCCACGACGCGACCATCTGGATCGCCCGAGCCGAGGCGAAGCAGCCGGCTCGGAGCGGGGCTGCCTCGGACAGGGACGATCGCGCCCTCGGTTGAGAATCGCCTTCGCCGCCCGTACGCTCCCCGCCTTCATGGCGACCCTCATCCTGCAACTCGACGATTCCGGCGCGGGCACCCTCGGACGCATCCTTCGGGACCACGGTCACCGGCTTCGGACGGTCCGTCTGGCCGCGGGCGATTCGCCGCCCCCCGATCTCGACGACCTGCAGGCGATCGTGGTGTGCGGGCGGGCGTCGGGCGAAGTTCCCGCCGCGGCGGTCTCGCTGATCGCCGACGCCCACGCGGCGGAGATGCCGGTCATCGGTCTCGGGGATGGCGCGGCGGTGCTCGCGGTCGCGATCGGCGGGACGCGAGGCGCCTCGCTGCCGGCGGGGTGGCATCGCATGAAGCTCTCTGCGGCGGGGCGCGACGACGCCGTGCTCGCGGGCGTCGCTTGGACGAGCACGCAACTGGTGTGCGGTGGTGCCGGCGTGGCGGAACTTCCCAAGGGCGCGAAGGCGCTCGCCAACTTCGAGGACGGCTCGACCGCGGCGTTCATCGCCGGACTCCGCAGCTACGGATTCGTGCCAAGGCTCGAGCTTGGGCTTGGCGAGGCGGCGTCGGTGCTCGGGGCGGCAGGGGCCGGCGTGAGCGATGCCGACCTGGCATCCCACCTGCCCGACGCCGAGCGCATCGCGAAGCGGGTCTTCGAGGCGATCGCCCTCTTCGTGGCGCCGCTCGATCGGCTCAACAAGGGCCTTGCGAAGGACCTGCACTACTAGAAAGTGGTCTGGGCCCGGCTGCGGGGGCATCGATGGCCGCGCCACCTCGTGACGCGATCGAGACCGTCTCGCCCGAGACGGCGGCGCGTCGTGGAGGCCACGGCACTCGTTCGATCCACACCGAACGCTTGTCGCGGTCTCAGCGCTTCGCCGAGACTGCGGCGACCGGCGCCGCGGCGTCGATCACCGGCACGCCGTCGAGACGGTGCCGGATCGCCCGCGCGATCGAGTTCGCGTCGAGACCGGCTTCCGCAAGCTGCTCGTTTCGCTCGCCCTGGTGGATCCAGTGGTCGGGTAGGCCGAGCCGCGTCACCAGGCGGGCGTCGAGTCCATGCTCGGAGCACGCCTCGAGCACCGCGGTGCCGAAGCCTCCGACGACCGAGTGGTCCTCGATCGTCATGACGGGAATGCCGCGGAGCAGGAGCGACTTGAGCAGATCGACGTCGACGGGCTTGGCGAACCGCGCGTCGTAGACCTCGATCCGGTACTCGCCGTCGAGGGATCGAGCCGCCTCGACCGCCTCGATCGCCATCACGCCGAAGCCGAGCACCGCGAGGTCGGGCCGCTCATGCCTGACGAGCGGGCGAGCCTTGCCGAGCACGAACGGCGGACAGTTCTCGCCGAGGAAGAGATCGCTGACCTTGTCGCGCGGGTACCGCAGGGCCGTGAGTCCGGCGTCGTAGTCCGCCATGAACTGGAGCGCCGCCTTCAGGCTCGGCTCGTCCATCGCCCCCATCAAGACCGCATCGGGCAGGACTCGGAGGATCGAGATGTCGCAGAAGCCGTGGTGCACGGCGCCATCGCCGCCGACGAGGCCCGCACGATCGAGCAGCAGGCGAAGCGGCAGACCCTGCAGCGACGCCTCCTGGAAGCACTGGTCGAAGGCCCGCTGCAGGAAGGTCGAGTAGACCGCGAAGAAGGGCTTCCAGCCGGTCTTCGCGAGCCCGGCCATCATGTCGGCGGCGTGGGACTCGCAGATGCCGGTGTCCCACGCGCGATCGGGGTGCGCTGCGAGCACCTTGCTGATGCCGGTTCCGTCGGGCATCGCCGCGGTGCATGCGACCACCTTGCGATCGCGGTTCATGAGATCCACCATCGCCTCGCCGACCGCGGAGGTGAAGCTTCGTCCGCCCTTCTTGAGCTCGACGCGGCAGCCCTCCGAGACGAGTTGCGCGTCGTCCTCGCCGTCGCCGGCGACGACGTCGAAGGGACTCGGCGAGTGGAAGGTGCAGGAGTCTCCCTCCGCGAACGCGAATCCCTTGCCCTTGACGGTCTTGACGTGCAGGACCATCGGGCGATCGAAGTGCCGCGCCTCGTTGAGGAAGTCGATCAGGGTCGGGAGGTCGTGGCCGTCGATCGGCCCGACGGTGACGAGGCCGAACTTCTCGAACCACGCGTCCTCGCTGATGACCGCCTTGCTCATCTCGCCCATGCGGTGATAGGCGTCGGCGAGCAGGTGTCCGCCGGGGATGCGCTTGGCGAGATCCTTGGCGGCCTTCTTGAACTCGCCGTAGGACTGGCTCATCCGCACGCGGTCGAAGTACGCCGCGACCGCGCCCTGCGGCTTGGCGATCGACATGCCGTTGTCGTTGAGGACGACGAGGAACTGCCGCTTCAGCGTGCCGGCGTTGTTGAGGCCTTCCATCGCGACGCCGTTGACGATGCTCGCGTCGCCGATGAGCGCGACCACGCGGCGCCCGTCGGGATTCTCCGACGAGCAGCCTTCGCCGTTGAGGGCGTCTCCGCGGGCCATGCCGACCGCGGTCGAGATGCCGGTGCCGGCGTGGCCGACCATGAAGAGGTCGTACGCGGACTCGCGGGGGTCGGGGAAGCCCGCCATGCCGCCCCGCTGACGAAGCTTGGGCAGCATCGGAAGCCGGCCGGTCAGAAGCTTGTGCGGATAGCACTGGTGGCCGACGTCGAAGAGGAGCCGGTCGCTTCCGAAGTCGAAGACGTAGTGCAGCGCGATCGTCAGTTCGACCACCCCGAGGTTCGGCGCAAGGTGTCCGCCGCTCCGGGAGATCTGGTCGCAGATCGCGTAGCGGATCTCGGCGGCGAGTTCCTGAAGCTGCGGGATCGAGAGGGCCTTGAGGTCGGCGGGGGAGCCGATGCCGGGAAGCAGCTTCAATTGCATCGCGATGGGACTCGGGAGCGGGGAAGCGAGGCGGATCGGGACGATCCGGCGTCGCGGATGGGCGGACGACATGCTTGAAGACGCGGTTCGAAGACGACTTCGATCGCGATGCGGATTGTAACGGTCGAGGTCCTGCGCGGAGCCATCGGGCCGCCAAACCCCGCCCCCGGGGGACCGGGAACTCGCGAAGCGGCCGCCTCGCCGACCAAATCGCGGGCCGGTTCCGGGGTGCGTGCGTCGGCCTTGCCGCGGGGCAACGGTGGCGAACTGGAAGGCATGGCCCGCCATGCCTCGGCGGCACCGCGATCGACTCTGCCGCGCCCGGCCGCGGGCGAACTACTTCGTGCGGGTCGCGAGGTCCTCGGCGAGGGAACGAAGGGGCTCCGCCGTCTCGCCGAGCGGCGAAAGAGCCTCGATCGCCTCGCGCCGCATCGACTCGATCAGCGATCGAGTGCCCTCGAGCCCGTGGACCCGCGGATACGTGAGCTTGCCGGCATCACGGTCCTTGCCGGCGGCCTTGCCGAGATGCTCCGTCGACTGGGTCTCGTCGAGCAGGTCATCGACGGCCTGGAACATCTGCCCGATCACGATCCCGTAGGCGTCGAGGGCTTCGAACGCCTCGTGGGACGCGCCGCCGGCGATCGCGCCGAGGCGGCAGGAGACGCGGATCATCGCACCGGTCTTGCGCTCGTGGATCCCTCGAAGCTGCGCCTCGAGCGGCAGCGTCGGATCGGTTCCTCCGAGCGTGTCGTAGACCTGGCCATAGATCATCGCGTTGGTCGCGCGGATGAGTTCGCGCGTCGCACGCGACGGATCGACCTTGCTCGCGGCGACCGTCCCGAGCGCCAGCGTCAGCAGGAAGTCGCCCGCAAGCACCGCGGTCGCCTCGTCGAAGGCCCTGTGGACCGTCGGGCGTCCGCGCCGAAGATCGTCGTCGTCGAGGGCCGGCAGGTCGTCGTGCACGAGGCTGAAGGCGTGCACCAGCTCGGCCGCGGCGCCGGGAAGCAGCGCGTCCTCGTAACGCCCGCCCGCGGCGATCGCGCTGCGGAGACAGAGCAACGGACGAAGCCGCTTGCCGCCGCCGAGCACCGCGTACCGCGCCGCTTCGAGCAGCCGCGGCGGCGCGTCGGTCTCGGTCTCGATCCGTGCGGCAAGGGTCGCCTCGATCGCCTCAAGCAGGGCGATGGAGCTGATCGAGTCCGGTCGGGTCGGCATGGCGGTGGGAATCGAGGCACTCATCGGGGATCGCATCTCGCGGAGGGGCTCCGGAAGGGAGGCGAGTCTACCGGCGGATCGCGGCGTGCCGAACGAGCCGCGCAAGCGCGTTCCGTCGAGCAGGTCGGTCTGCCTCCGTATGATCCCGAACTCGCATGGGCGGACTTGCAGGCACCTTCTTCGACGTCATGGCCCGCGGTGGGGTCACGATGTGGCCACTGCTCGGGCTGAGCGTGGTCTCGGTGTCGCTCATCCTCGAGCGGGCGCTCTACTGGTGGCGGACCAACGGGCGGGCAGGTCGATCCGAGGTCGCACGTCTCGCCGACGCCCTTCGGCGAAGCGATCGGGCCGCGGTCGAGGCGATCGCGGCGGCACGGGGCTCGTCCTACGGACGCTTCGCGGCGGCCATCTCGACGCGAGGCTACTCCGAGGCGATCGCGATCGAGGCGATCGAAGCGCAGCGGCCCGAGATCGATCGCTTCATGGTGATCCTCTCGACGGTGATCACCGCGGCGCCGATGCTCGGAATCCTCGGCACGGTCCTGGGGATCATCCAAAGCTTCGAGCTGCTCGGCGGCGAGAACATCCTCACCGACCCCAAGGAGGTCTCCGCGGGCATCGCCGAGGCGCTGATCACCACCGCGTCGGGCCTGACCGTCGCCTTGCTGACGCTCTTCCCCTTCATGGCCTTCAAGGCGCAGTCGGAGCGGGCGCTCGGTCGCATGGAAGCGCTCGCTGCCGCGGCGGCTCAGGGGCATGCGAGCTCGAAGCCCGGAGCCTGACCGCCGCGACGGGCGTCAGTCGTCGGTGTGCTCGAACTGAACGCCCGACCCGGCGCCTTCGCCCGCGACATCGATCCACCGCGAGAGATCCTCGAGCTGGTTGATGCCTGCGTTGTCGGTGCTCAGATCCGCGCGGACCGTCGCGATCGAGACGTTGTGTCGGGCGATCGGCACCGCCTGCGCCTGGAAGACGCGGATGCCCGCGGCCATCGCGGTGGCGAGCATGCCCGTGCCGGTGGTGAGTTCCTGGAAGTCGTCCCCGTAGGAAAGCTGCCACACCTGCTCGCTGCCGAGCTTGGGCGGCACGACCCACGCGGCGCCGGGCTGATAGGAGGTCGCACGCTCCTTGTAGAACCCCGGCTCGCGATAGGCCGATGCCGCGAAGACGATCAGATCGCTCGGGCGTCGGATCGAACCGGCGGACTGCACGACGAGCCGGCCCCGCAACTCCTGGCCGCCGCCATCGGTGAACGCGGCGTTCGAGAAGACCGGGCGCCCGGTCGCCGGCAGGCCGGGGTCGCTCGCGAAGGGTTCCCACCAGCCGCCCACGTAGTAGGCATTGATGCCGAAGGCCGGGTTGTCGGAGACGACCAAGGGGTTCGCGTTGAAGTTGGCGTCCTCGAGCTCGAGGTAGGTGTAGAGCGTCTCGAAGTCGAAGGCGAGGAACGGCAGCAGCCGCCACGAGTAGGTCCGGCAGTACTCCGGGGCGAGCGTGTCTCCGGCGCTGTTCTTGTACTTGACCTTCCAGGCCTGCTGGACCTCCGGCTCGAGCCATCCGGGGATCAGCTTCTCCTCGTAGGTCGCCGAGTACTGGCTCCACGCGAGGCCGACCTGGCGGCCGGTGTTCAGTTCCTTCGCCTTGCGAGCGCTGCGGCCTGCGGCCTGCAGTCCGACCGCCAACAGCCCCACGAGCAGCACGATGATCCCGAGGACGACGAGGATCTCGACGATGGTGAAGCCGCGGCGGGGTCGATCGGGCATGGCGTGGTCCTCGATGGAGAAGCCGCGACTATACGGAAGCGAGTCGCGAAAGGGTCCCCCGACTTCGAGCGGCAGGCGGTCGGTCAGTCGGAGTCGCCGACGGTGACCTTCTCGACGAGGCCGGCGCGGATCTTCTCGACGCCCGAGCCGAGTTCGCCGATCGGATCCGGCGGCACGATGTCGACCTTCTTCTCGCCGAGCTTCGCCTCGCCGCGACGCACGCGGTCCTGGAAGCCGCGGCACTCCTCGAGCAGGCGAGGAAGGATCTCCGCCTCGGGCACGTTCGCGACCTTCTCGCCCTGCACGTAGATGATGCCGCGGCGGTCGCCCGCAAAGACCGCGACGTCGGCGCCCTCGGCCTCGCCGGGTCCGTTCACGACGCAGCCCATCACCGCCACCTTGATCGGCAGATCGATCTCCTTGGAGAGGAGCTTCTCGACGTCCTGCACGAGCGTGAAGAGGTCGACCTGGATGCGCCCGCAGGTGGGGCAGGCGATGAGCTCGGCGCCCTTGCGGGTGCGCTTGCCGAGGGAGTACAGCATCTCGAGGCCGTCCTTCACCTCGTCGATGTGGTCGCTCGCGTAGCTGAGGCGGATGGTGTCGCCGATCCCGTTGGCGATGAGCGTGCCGAGGGCGACCACCGAGCGGATCGCGCCGGTCGAGCGGGGGCCCGCGTGGGTCACGCCGAGATGCAGCGGGTAGTCGAAGCGCTTCGAGATCTCGGTGTAGGCGTCGATCACGAGCGACGCGTCCATGCTCTTCGCGCTGATCGCGACGTCGTGGAATCCCCGCGCGTCGAAGATGTCGAGGTACTCCTCGAGCTTGGCGATCATGAGGGCGAGCAGGTGGCCCGAGCGATGCCCCTCGAAGTACATGCCGAGCTCCTCGGCGCGGCGCTGCTTGTCGCGGCGCTCGATGATCGAGCCCTCGTTCACGCCGATCCGGATCGGGATCCGGCGCTCCTTGCAGGCGTCGATCACCGCGTTGACCTGCTCGCGGTCGGAGATGTTGCCGGGGTTGAGGCGGATCTTGTGGACCCCGGCCTCGATCGCCTCGAGGGCCCGCTTGTAGTGGAAGTGGACGTCGGCCACGATCGGCACGCGGGTCTGGGCGAGGATCTCCTTGAGGGCCTCGGTGTCCTTCCGCTCCGGCACCGCGACGCGGACCACGTCGGCGCCGGCCTCGCGGTACCGCTCGATCTCCGCCACCGTCGAGTCGATGTCGTGCGTGTAGCCGGCGGTCATGGTCTGGACCGCGATCGGGGCGTCGCCGCCGATGCGGACGATGCCGGTTCGCGCGTCGCCGAGAGAGATCTGCCGCGTGGGTCGTCGGGGATTCATGGGGCGGGATTGTACGGGTGCCCGCGCCTCGATCGCCGCTCGATATCCTCCCATCGCCGTGGTCCACGTGGGGGAGCGTGCGGCCCGTCAGGAGCTTCGCCCATGGACCACGCCCGTCCCACGTTCCTGCGCACCCGCCTTTCCGCGATGATGTTCCTGCAGTACGCGATCTGGGGCGCGTGGCTGCCGATCCTCTATCCGTTCCTGCTCGGCCACCGCGGCTTCTCGCTCGCGGAGACCGGCAACTGCCTCGCGGCCGGCGCGGTCGGCGCGATCTTCGGGCCGTTCATCGCCGGGCAACTCGCCGACCGGCTCTTCTCCACCGAGAAGCTGCTCTTCGCGAGCCACCTCGTCGGGGCGGTGCTCGTCTGGATGCTCGGGACGGTCGAGACCTACGGGTCGTTCCTCGCCCTGAGCTTCCTGTACGGCTTCGTCTACGCCCCGACGATCGCGCTCACGAACTCGCTTGCCTTCGCCCACATCGAGAACCGCGA
>JBMTTG010000021.1:0-19316 GCA_049449095.1 Phycisphaerales bacterium
CCACGCCGATCGGGGCCCAGCCGCTGGATGCGCCGAAACCAGCGTGCTCGCCCCGCTTCTGGCGGGCGATCGGCGTACCGACCGGGCCGGTGACGTACTCGATCGTGGTGCCGTCGGCGCTCGGGATGCCGAACGCTGCACCGCTGGCGGTGGTGTTCGCGAAGTCGGCGTTCTGGCCGATCGCGTCGAAGATGACCGGGTTCTTCAGGGTGCCGTTGCGGATCGCGCCGTCACGCGGCTGGCCCGAGTAGAAGAAGTCGCTGAGCTGGAAGTTCTGGTCGGCCGCCAACGCCTGGTTGTACATGGCGTCGTTGGTGTTGAAGTAGATGTCGAGATCGACGCCGATCTGCTCGAACCACTCCATCGAGACGTTGATGAGCCGTGTCTCGACGTTGACCTGCAGGGCGCGGATCGTGCGGAGCTGGCTGAGCAGCCCCTCGATCTCGCGATGGTTGCGCGGCGTGTTGGTGATGATCAGGTTGCCGTTGAGCTCCTGGATCATGCCGGTGTCGCCACCGAGATCGCGCCAGCCCTCGGGATCGACCTGCTCCTGAATGATGGTGATGATCTGCTCGATGAGCTCCTCGCGGCTGCGCCGCTCGGGCTCGTCGCCGGGGTCGCCGAAGATGCCGCCGCCGCCGCCGCTGCCACCACCGCCGCTGCCGCCACCGCCGCCGCCGAAGCCACCACCGCCACCGCCGCCGCCGAAGCCGCCGCCACCGCCACCGCCACCGGCGCCGCCGCCGCCGCCGCCCTGACCCGCGCCGCCCTGCTGGATGGCGCTGTTCAGGTTGAAGTCGGGAGCGTTGTCGAAGTACGGCACCTCGAACAGCAGGTCACGGATGTCGTAGACGATCGTGACGACCTTCTTGCGAAGCGCAGCATCGGAGGAGATGACGACCACGCCCTCCTCGACGGAGAACTCGGGACGCTCGAAGTCGTCACCGACCTGCTCGAGCACCCGCTTGATGACGTTGGCCGCGGGAACATCGTTCATCTCGAGGCTCACCTCGGTCGACGGACGAATGCCGATCGCGTCGAGGGCCTTCCAGTCCGGATAGATCTGCACGCCCGTGACCGAGCGGAGGAAGGTGACGACCTGCTCGAACTCGTTGTTGTTGAAGTTGACCGAGATCGTCTTGCCGAGCTTGCTCATCGCCTCGCGGTTGACGACCGGCTCGCTCCAGCCCGCGGCGCCGTCGCGACGGATGCTGAGCTCCGGCCAGTCCTCCGGATAGGACACGAGGGCGTTGGTGGACTTGGGTCCGGGACCGGTGAGGTTCTTCCGGGGCGGAATCGTCGCGGCGAGGTTCTCGACCGAGAAGTGGTCGAGCGCAAACGCGCGACGACGGGTGAGCTCGGAGTACTCCTGGTAGCTCATGCTCGACTGGATCACATCCCGCAACGTGAGCGCCGCGGGATTGTGCGGATCGAGGAAGAGGATCTGATCGAGAACCTCGAGCGCCTCGGCGTACTTCATCTCGAGCTGCAGCTGGCGGACGCGGATCAGATTCTCAGTGATGAGTCGCTGCCGAGCCTCCTGCTGCGCCTGCTGCGTCCTGGTCTTGGACGCGTCGGCCTCCAGACGGGCCTGATCGGCGGCGGCGCGGATCGCGGTCTCCTGGGCACGATTGATCGTGTCGAGAAGCCCGTCGAGATTCGCCATGAGGTCGCTGTACTCGCCGACCGGCATCGCCTGCTGCGCCCGCTGAAGATCGACCTTCGCCTTGACCACCGTCACCTCGGCGGTGCGGAAGTCGCTCTGACCGAGGGCCTCGTTCGCGCGGCCGACCGCGGCCTCGTACTCGGCCTGGGCCCGCTGCCGGACGATCGAGAGATCCTGCTGGTACTGCGTGGCGACATCGCCGCGATCGAGCATCGCGGAGGCGCGACGAAGTCCCGCGGTCGCCTCGGCATCGCCGGGCACCACGCGGAGCACCGCGGTCCATGCGGCGACGGCAGCCTCCCAACGACCGGCCTTCATCGCGGCGCGAGCGTCGGTGCGCTCGGCGTCGGCGTTGGCGACGGGAGTCGTCGGAGCCGTGGGCGCCTCCTCGACGATCGGCTCATCGTTGCCGGCGGCGGGCGCGGGCTCGGCAGGAGCGGGCTCGGCAGGAGCGGGCTCGTCGGCCGGCGCGGGCTCCGCAGGAACCGGCTCATCGGAGGGCGACGGCTCGCTCGCCGGAGAGACCGGGGCAGGCTCGTCGCTTGAAGTCGGTTCCGACGCCGGCGGATTCGCCGGGGCCGGCTCGAAGTACGGCTCGTCAGGCGGCGTCTGCTGAGCGGCCGAGTTGTCGACGACGAAGGCGAGCGAGGCGACGAAGATCGCACCACCACACCACAGCAGACCGACGCGGGACGATTCCCGATTCATTCGCAACTCCCTGAAGGGCAGACGTTCGACACGAGGTTCTCTGTCCAGGTCCGATCGATCCCAAATCGCCGGGACGCAAACGCCTCGGCGAACTGCTCCGAGAGACGATCAAGGGCCGAAGCGGACCGGGACCGTGGAGCGTCGGGGAGACTAAGACCAACCCAACGGCAACGCAAGCGTCCGAAACGACGTCCCCGACCGATCCGCAAGAGCGTTCCGCCGGATCCCGCGGACCCTCGGGCCGAATAGCAAAATCGAACCGGCTGCTCGTCGCGCCGCTGCGTGCGAACGCGGGCCGAGCGGGCAGTCGGGCGAGCCCGACTTCCACCCGTCACTCAGACGTGCACCGCCCGCGAGACGGTCTCGATCTCGACCGCGGAATCGCCCGACTGCGCTCGCCGGAAGGCGTCCGCGGCGATGGGGCTCCGCGTGCGCATCGCCTCGAGGAAGCAATCGAAGAGGTACGCGGAGTCGTGCGGGCCCGGCGACGCCTCGGGGTGGTACTGCACGGAGAAGATCGGCTTCTCCCGATGCCTGAACCCCGCCACCGTCCCGTCGTTGAGGTGGCGATGGGTCACCTCGCCACCGGCGGCGACGAGCGAAGCCTCGTCCACGCAGAATCCGTGGTTCTGGCTGGTGATCTCGACGCGGCCCGTCAGCAGGTTCCGGACCGGCTGGTTGGCCCCGCGATGCCCGAACTTGAGCTTCCAGGTGGTCGCGCCCAAGGCCAGCGCGAGCATCTGATGGCCGAGGCAGATGCCGAAGGTCGGGATCCGGCCCGCGACTTCCCGCAGCGCGGCGATGGTCGCCTCGACCGCTGCTGGATCGCCCGGCCCGTTCGAGACGAGCAGGCCGTCGGGCTCCTCCGCGAGGATCTGCGAGGCGGTCGAGTCGTGCGGCAGGAAGATCACTTCGCAACCGCGATCGACGAGGTGGCGGTAGATGTTCCGCTTCGCGCCGCAATCGAGCGCGACCACCCGCAGGCTCGGCGCGGACTCGCGAGCGCCTCGCGGCGACCACGATCCGAGATCCTCCTCGAATCGCCCGGCCTCGCGGGGACTTGCCTCCGCGGCGAGGTTTCGGCCCGACATCGACTCGCTGGCGCGGACGATCGCCACCAGTTCCGCGTCGGTCTTGGAGGCGTCGCTCGAGATCAGGCCTCGCATCGCCCCGCCAAGCCGAAGCCGACGCACGAGCGCTCGCGTGTCGATCCGCTCGATGCCGGGAACGCCGGCCCCGGCCAGCCAGGTGCAGAGATCCGACTCGGCGCGATGGTTCGAGACGACCCGCGACAGCTCGCGGACCACGACTCCGGCAACCTCCGGCCCGCGACTCTCGACATCCTCGGGGTTGATCCCGTAGTTGCCCACGTGCGGAACGGTCATCACCAGAATCTGCCCGCGGTAACTCGGATCGGAGAAGGCCTCCTGATATCCGCCCATCGCGGTGTTGAAGACGACCTCGCCGGATCCCGTCGCCCCGGCCGAAGCCGCGGCGCCGAAGCCGCGTCCCCAAAACACCGACCCGTCCTCGAGGACGAGACGGGCTGCGGGGCGGTCGGCGTGCATCGGCGGAATCATATCGAGACATCTTCTTCACGACGCGGGCGAAGCGCGGCCTCCTCGCAAAATCGTCGAACATCGCGGCGGTTCCGCCGAGATCGGGTCACGGTCGGCACGCCTCCTTAGACTCGCCGCGTGCGGACGCTCTTCGACTCCGACCCCGCCTCCGGCAAGGCGACGCCTCGCGTTCGAGGCTTCGCGATGGTGGCGGTCGAACGCGGCGTCGACCTCTACCCCGACGGCCTGACGTACGCGATTCCCGAGCCGCTCGAAGGCGTGCGGGAAGGCGCTCGCGTGAACGTGCCGCTCGGTCGTGGCGACAAGCCGACCCGCGGCACGGTCGTTGCGGTGGCCGATCACCCGCCCGCCGGGATCGACGCCGGCCGCATCAAGCCGATCCTTGGCCTCGCCGACGAGCGGGCACCGCTCACGCCCCACCTCCTCGATCTCGCCCACTGGATCAGCCGCTACTACCTCTGCCCGATCGGCATCACCCTGCAGTCGATGCTTCCGGCAGCGGTGCGGCGGGAGGTCGGGCTCGTCACGACGACCTTCATCGAACGGGCGGAGCATCCTCCGGCGGTCGCGAGGCTCGGCCCCAAGCAGCGGAAGGTGCTCGAGGTCCTCGAGAGCCGCCCGCCGGATGCCGAACCGATCGAACTGCATGCCCTCGCCGGTGAAGCCGGACTCGCCTCGCCCGCGGCGATCCGGGCCATGGTGTCGAAGGGCCTGCTCGTGGCGACGACGCGGCGAGAGGTCGCGGGTCGCGAACTCCCGGACCGCGCGGCCGCGATCCCGAGGCCCGACCTCACCGTCGAGCAGGCGACCGTGGTCGAGGCGGTGGGCGCGACGCTCCTGGAAGGCTTCAGCCGGCACCTGCTCTTCGGGGTCACCGGCGCCGGCAAGACGGAGGTCTATCTGCGGCTCGTCGAGCAGACGGTGCAGGCCGGCAAGGTCGCGCTCCTCCTCGTGCCCGAGATCGCCCTCACTCCGCAGACGATCGCGAGACTCCTCGCGCGGTTCCCGCAGATCCCGGTCTCCATCCTTCATTCGGGGCTGACCGCCGCGCAGCGCCACCGTCAATGGTCCCTCGCCGCCGAGGGCAAGGCCCGCATCGTGACCGGTGCCCGTTCGGCGATCTTCGCGCCGATCCCCGACGGCGAACTGGGCCTCGTCGTCGTCGACGAGGAGCACGATCCTTCCTACAAGCAGGATCAGGCCCCGCGATACCACGGCCGCGACGTCGCGATCCGCCGCGCCCAGCTCGCTGGATGCCCGGTGCTCCTCGGCAGCGCCACCCCGAGCCTCGAGACCTGGCTCAATGCGACCTCCCGCGGGCTCATCCGGATGCACCGCCTCTCCAAGCGGGCTCCCGGCCTCAACGTGCCGAAGGTCGAGGTGGTCGACTTCGCCCGCGAACGCCGATCGTTCGCCGACCGACGCGTCCATCTCATCGGCCCGACCCTCGCCTCGGGCCTGCGGCGATGCCTCGACGAGGGCGGGCAGGCGCTGCTCCTTCTGAATCGCCGCGGCTACGCGAACTACATCGCCTGCTCCGACCAGCGGTGCGGCTGGATCAAGACCTGCTCGGAGTGCGATGCGGGCATGGTCTGCCACCGCCCGGAGCATCGCGATGGGCCGGGGCCGGAGTTCCTCCGCTGCCACCACTGCGGCAGCGAGCAGCGGGTGCCGCGAGCCTGCCCCGAGTGCGGCAAGCCGGTGACCGTCTTCGGCCTCGGGACGCAGCGGGTGGAGGAGGAGCTCCGTCGCATCCTGCCGGATCTCGACGAGTCGGACGCGATCGTCCGGGTCGACTCCGACAGCATGGACGCCCCGGGCGACTTCCATCGAGTGCTCTCGCGCTTCGGCGAAGGATCGATCCGGGTGCTGCTCGGCACCCAGATGATCGCGAAGGGCCTCGACTTTCCCGGCGTCCGGCTGGTCGGGGTGGTCAATGCGGACACCGCGCTCAACCTGCCGGACTTCCGGGCAGCGGAGCGGACCTTCCAACTGGTCAGCCAGGTCGCGGGGCGATGCGGTCGCGGCGAGGCCGCGGGGCGGGCGATCGTCCAGACCTTCCAGCCCGACGCGCCGGCGATCCGCCTTGCGGCGCTGCACCGATTCGAAGCGTTCGCCGAGGCGGAACTGGCGGACCGCCTGCGGTTCGGGCTTCCCCCGGTGCGGCGCATGGCTCGGGTCCTCGTGCGGGACGAGGACCTCGCCGCCGCCGAGGCGGCCGCGAAGGAACTTGCCGCGAGACTCGTGTCGCTGCCGGAGTCGGCGGGGATCGAACTCCGCGGCCCCTCACCCTGCCCGATCGCACGGATCTCCAATCGTCACCGGCTTCAGATCGAGGTGCTCGCCGACGATGCCGCCGCGATCCAGCGGCTCCTGCAGCGGGCCAGGGCCGAGCGATGGATCCGGCCCGGCGAGAAGATGGCCGTCGATGTCGATCCGGTCGCCCTCCTCTGAACCCGAAGGTCCGGAAACGGCCGGCGGCGGAAACTCCGCGGGCCTTCACGACTGAAGGTTCCCCGGTCGCGAAGCGGACGAATACACTGCGGTTTTGCCGTTCGGGCGACCCGGCGAGCAGGTTCGCTTGCCGATCGGCTCGACCGCCCCCGCCGCCTGGAGCCTGCCTCATCATGTCCGAGCATCGCGCTTCGCCGTCCGTGAACGGCTGGAACGGCGCGTACGTCGACGATCTCTATCAGCGCTGGAAGCAGAACCCCGAGTCGATCGCCACCGAGTGGCGTTCCTTCTTCGAGGGATTCGATCTCGGCGCCACGCGACCTCCCGCGCCGACCGCTGGCGGCAAGTCCCGCAGCGATGGAAGCGTGGCCCGCGCCCACGAGGCGCAGTGGCGGGTCGACACGCTCATCTACCACTACCGGGACCTCGGGCATCTCGCGGCGGATCTCGATCCGCTCGGCCGCAAGCGTCCGCGACCGGAGAAGCTCTCGCTCGAGGCGTTCGGCCTGTCGGCATCGCAGCTCGACCAGACCTTCGATCCGGGCTTCCTGCCGCTTCCGTCGCCGGCGCCGCTTCGCGACATCGTGCAGCTTCTCGAGGACACCTACTGCCGCACCGTCGGTGCGGAGTACATGCACATCCAGGACACCGATCGACGACGCTGGCTGCAGGAGCGCATGGAGCGGGCGAGAAACCGCCCCGCGCCGACGCGCGAGCAGCAATTGCGGCTCCTCGACAAGCTCATCGAGGCCGACGGATTCGAGAGCTTCCTCCGCACGCGGTACGTCGGCAAGAAGCGCTTCGGCCTCGAGGGCGGCGAGTCGCTGATCCCGATGCTCGACACGATCGTCGAAGGCTCGCCCGCCGCCGGCGTCGGCGAGATCGTGATGGGCATGGCCCATCGCGGCCGCCTGAACGTGCTCGTCAACGTGATGCAGAAGTCCTTCGACCAGATCTTCACCGAGTTCGAGGAGCTCTGGCAGGAGGACTTCATCGAGGGCGGCGGCGACGTCAAGTACCACTCGGGCTACTCGATCGCGCGGAAGACCGCCGACGGCGGCACGGTCAAGCTCGCGCTCGCGCCCAATCCCTCGCACCTCGAGTTCGTCGACGGCATCGTGCTCGGCCGCACGCGGGCGAAGCAGCGTCTCGCCGGCGACGCGGAGCGCAAGCGCGTGCTTCCGCTGCTCATGCACGGCGACGCGGCCTTCGCCGGCCAGGGCATCGTGGCGGAGTGCTTCAACATGATGCGGCTCGACGGCTACACCGTCGGCGGCACGCTGCATGTCATCATCAACAACCAGATCGGGTTCACGACGAACCAGCACGACTCCTTCAGCGGCCGCTACTGCACCGACGTCGCGAAGATGGTCGAGTGCCCGATCTTCCACGTGAACGGCGACGATCCGGAGGCGTGCGCCTGGGTCGCGAAGCTCGCCCTCGACTACCGCCAGGCCTTCGGCGACGACGTCGTGATCGACTTCTGGTGCTACCGGCGCCACGGCCACAACGAGGCCGACGAGCCCGCCTTCACCCAGCCGCTCATGTACCGGCTGATCAAGGCGCAGCAGCCCGTGCTCGCCCGCTACCGCGACCACCTCGTCGGCGCCGGCGTGATCACCGCCGAGCAGTTCGAATCGACCTCCAAGCGGCTCGTCGCGGCGATGGACGAGGCCCAGAACCGCTCGAAGGAGATGCCGGTCGATCCCTCGATCGATCCGTTCGGGCAGCTCTGGAAGGGCCTCGCCGAGGACTGGTCGTGGGACCACGTCGACACCGCGGTCGACCGCGAGCGGCTCGAGACCGTCGCCAAGGCTCTCGGCCACGCGCCCGATCACCTGAAGCTCCATCGCACGATCTCGAAGGTGTTGGAGCATCGCCGCAGCGCGGCGGCGGGCGATCTCGACGCCACGCTCGACTGGGGCGCCGGCGAGCAGCTCGCCTTCGGCACCCTGCTCCTCGACGGGATTCCCGTGCGGCTCACCGGGCAGGACGTCGAGCGCGGAACCTTCAGCCACCGGCACAGCGTCATCCGCTGCCAGGAGAGCGGCGAGGAGCACGTGCCGCTCAACTCGATCGCCCCCGGCCAGGCGAAGTACTGCGTGCACAACAGTCCGCTCACCGAGCTCGCATGCCTGGGCTTCGAATACGGCTACAGCCTGACCGATCCCCGCATGCTCATCGTGTGGGAGGCGCAGTTCGGCGACTTCGTCAACGGCGCGCAGGTGATCATCGACCAGTTCATCGCCTCGGCGGAGCTCAAGTGGCAGCGGCACAGCGGCCTCGTGCTCTCGCTGCCCAACGGCTACGAGGGCCAGGGCCCCGAGCACTCCTCCGCGCGGCTCGAGCGGTTCCTGCAACTGTGCGCCGGCGGCAACATGATCGTGTGCGCGCCGACCACCAGCGCCCAGATCTTCCATCTGTATCGCCGGCAGATGCTGCAGCCCTTCCGCAAGCCGCTGATCATCATGAGCCCGAAGAGCATGCTGCGGCTTCCCGCCGCCGCCTCGCCGGGCCGCGAGTTCATCGAGGGCCGCTTCGAGCCGGTGCTCGACGACCCGCGGGTCGAGGATCCCTCGGCGGTGAAGCGGGTGCTCCTCTGCTGCGGCAAGCTCTACCACGAGCTCGACGCGGCCCGTCAGGAGCGGCCCGACTCCGCCGTCGCGATCGTGCGGGTCGAGCAGCTGAACCCGTTCCCGGGCGAACACCTCCAGTCGGTCCTCGATCGCTTCCCGAACGCCGAGCGGACGATCTGGGTGCAGGAGGAGCCGAAGAACCAGGGCGCCTATCGCTTCATGCAGGCGCAATGGCTCGACCTCACCGGCGGCGGCCTCGAGTTCGTCGGTCGCCACGAGAGCGCTTCGCCCGCGGTCGGCTCGACCAAGATCCACGCCCGCGAGCAGGCGAAGCTCATCGCCGAGGCCGTCGGCGTCGCCCCGAAGAACCTCGCCCTCTCGGAAGCCGACGCCGCCGGCGGCGTCGAGGACCGGAAGGCCGGAGCCGCGGCGCGTTGAGCGCTTGAACCCTCGATCGCCGACCATTCGATCGGCGCATCCGTTCCTCCCTTCACCGATTCCCTTCGACTCCGAGATCCGCGTAAATGCCCGTTGACCTGACCATTCCAAGTCCCGGCGAGTCGATCACCGAAGTCGTGATCGGAAGCTGGGCGAAGTCCGACGGCGACTGGGTCGAGAAGGACGACCTGCTCGCCGAGATCGAGTCCGACAAGGCGACCCTCGAGCTGCGGGCGCCCGCCGCCGGCAAGCTCGCGATCGGGGTCGCGCCCGGGACCGAGGTCTCGGTCGGCGCCTCGGTCGGCTCGATCGATCCGGAGGCGCCCAAGCCCGCGGGCGGCGCGACCGCGGCACCGTCGGCGGCCGCGTCCCCTGCACCCATCGCCGCCACCCCGGCACCGGCCGTGCCTGCAGCGAGCCATGCGTCGGAGTCCGGCAAGGCCACCTCGGTCGCGAAGAAGATCGCCGCGGAGAAGGGCATCGACGTCGGTGCGATCGCCGGCACCGGCCCGGGCGGTCGCGTCACCAAGGCCGATGTCCTCGACGTCGCGGAAGGCCGAGCCAAGCCCGCCGAATCGGCGCCGGCGCCAGCCGCGGCTCCTCCGCCGACGACTGCTTCGTCGCCGGCGCCGGTCGCCGGCAGCCGCGGCGTGCGGCGCGAGCGGATGACCAAGCTTCGTCAGCGGATCGCCGAGCGCCTCGTCGAGAGCAAGCAGACCACCGCGATGCTCACGACCTTCAACGAGGCCGACATGACCGAGGTCATGCGGCTTCGCAAGGAGCACGGCGAGCCCTTCGAGAAGTCCCACGGCGTGCGGCTCGGCTTCATGAGCTTCTTCGTGAAGGCCGCGGTCTCGGCGCTTCGCAAGTACCCCCGGATCAACGCCTTCATCGCGGGCGACGAGATCGAGCACCACGACTACGTCGACGTCGGCATCGCCGTGGGCACCGATCGGGGCCTCGTCGTACCGGTCCTCCGCAACGCCGAAGGCATGGGCTTCGCGGAGATCGAGATCGCGATCCGCGACTTCGCGGTCCGGGCCCGCGACGGCAAGCTCTCGGTCGACGAGATGACCGGCGGCACCTTCACGATCACCAACGGCGGCGTCTACGGCTCGCTCATGGCGACGCCGATCCTGAATCCGCCGCAGTCGGGCATCCTCGGGATGCACAAGATCATGAAGCGGCCGGTCGAGGATCCGGAGAAGCCGGGCCAGATCGCCCTGCGGCCGATGATGTACCTCGCCCTGAGCTACGACCACCGCATCGTGGACGGCCAGGAATCGGTCGGCTTCCTCGTGCACGTCAAGGAGTGCATCGAGCGACCCGAGCGGCTGCTCCTTGGGCTCTGATCCCGAAGAAGGCGACTCCGCGACCGAGGGCGTCGGTCACGAGCCGGTCCTGCTCGCGGAGGTGCTTGCCGCACTCGACCTGCGGCCGGGCGACACCGCCGCCGACCTGACCCTCGGACGCGGCGGGCACGCCTTGCCGATGCTCGAGGCGGTCGGCGTCTCGGGGCGACTCGTCGGCTTCGATCGCGATGCCGAGAACCTCGCCTTCGCCGGTCGACGGCTCGCGGCCCACGCCGCCGTCGCGCCTCCCCCGATCGAGGCGATTCGTCCGCCCGACACGTCGCCAACGGGACCGCTTCGACTGATCCATGCCGACTTCGCCCACGCCGGCGAGGCGCTGCGAGCGAGATCGATCGCCGCCGACGCGGTGCTGGCCGACCTTGGGGTGGCGAGCACCCACTTCGACGATCCGGCCCGGGGGTTCAGCTTCCGCTTCGAGGGTCCGCTCGACATGCGTCTCGACCGTTCGCGCGGCGCGACGGCGGCGGAACTTCTCGCGAGCCTTCCCGAGGACGAACTCGCCCGGATGATCCGGCTTCTCGGCGAAGAGCCGCTCGCCGCGAGGATCGCCCGAAAGATTGCATGCGTGCGCGAATCGGCGCCGATCTCCACCACCTCGGAGCTTGCGGAACTGGTTCGAGCGGCCTACGGACCCAGGGCCCACCGGTCCCGCATGCATCCGGCCACCAGGACCTTCATGGCGCTGCGCATCGCCGTCAACGACGAGCTCGGATCGCTGCAGCGGCTGCTCGCCTCGATCGAGGAGGCCGCCGCCGCGATCGGTCGCGGCGAGGCGAGCTGGCTTCGGCCCGGCGCACGGGTGGCCGTGATCTCCTTCCACAGTCTCGAGGATCGCGCCGTGAAGTGGTCGTTCGCCTCGCTCGCCGAGCGCGGACTCGCCCGGCTCATGGGCCGACGGCCTGCGGAGGCCAGCGCTTCCGAGCAGGACTCGAACCCCCGCTCCCGTTCCGCCAAACTCCGGGTCGCCACGGTCGGCGCCCCTTTCAACCCGCCCTCGCTCGAATCGGCATGGATGCCTGTGCATGACGCGTGAACTCAAGCTCGCGATGGTGATCGGCTTCGCCCTTCTCCTGCTGCTCGCGATCCTCGTCTCGGACCACTTCTCCGCCGCGGACCTCCGTCAGCAGACGCTGCTGGAGAGTTCGCAGCCCCGTCACGCGCTGGCCGCGGCGCCGCCGCCGGCGATCCGGGAACTGCCCCCGGCGGCTGAACTGGTCGTGGAGCCGCTCCGGCCGTCGGCGCCGAGCCGACTCGCCGACGCCCCGCCCTCGATCCCAGCCGAGGTCCGGCCGCTCGGCGGAGGCACCGGTCGCGGGCTCGCCGACTCCGCAGCCGCCGCGCCGGATCCCGTCCGAAGCACCGCCCCCGTCCCGACCGAACGCATCCATCGCGTTGCGGAGGGCGAGTCGCTCTCCCGCATCGCCGAGCGGATCTACGGCGACCGCGAACTGTGGAAGGCCCTCGCGGCCTACAACACCGACCGTCTTCCGAACCCCAACGTGCTCAAGACCGGTCTGGTCCTTCGCATCCCGCCGAAGGAGGTCCTGACCGGCGGCGCCACCGCGCCGGCGACGACGAACGTCGCGGTGCGTGATCCGCTCGCGGCACCGCCCCCGTCGCGAGCCCATGTGGTTCGCGAAGGCGAGACGCTCTCGGAGATCGCCGCCGCGACCCTCGGCTCGAGCCGTCGCTGGCCGGAACTCGTCGCCGCGAACCGCGACCGCATCGCCGATCCCGATCGAGTGATGCCCGGCACCGAGTTGCGCATTCCCGTCGCCTCGTCCCAGTGATCGATCGTTCCCGGCGGCGCTTGCCGCGCTCGGAAGGTGTCCCATGTTCGCGAAGCTCGCCGCCATCCTCATCGGGCTCGGCATGACCTCCGGGGCGCTGCTGATCAATCGCCAGCACCGGATCGACGTCGCGGTCGAGACCGCGCGGGCGGGCGATCGGCTTCGTCGCGAGGAAGCGTCGCTCGGGCTGCTGCAGGCGGAGGTCGCCGCCCAGGTGCGCCCGGATCGGTTGGCGATTCGACTCGAGCGCGATCTCGGGGCGCCGCTTCACGCCGCGGCCCCGCCGGACGACGCCCCGGCGCCGCAGTGGACCGCGATTCCCGGGCGATTCGACGCCGTCGCCGCGCCATCCGAGCGGGAGCGTCTCCCGCGATGAGCAAAGCGTCCGCCGTGGGCAGCACCACGCGAACGATCGATCGGAGCGATCGCCTCGGGCGTTGGGCTCGCGGCACGCTGATCGCGACGGGGGTGCTTCTCGTCGCCACGCTCGCGCGAGTCGGGCAGCTCAAGGCGGCGCCGAGCGAGGCGCTTTCGGCGCATCTCGATCCACGAACGACGACGGCCCGGCGGCCCGCCGAGCGGGGACGCGTGCTCGACCGTCGCGGGCAGATCGTGGCGATGAGCGTCTCGACCCGCCGACTCTTCGCGGACCCGGCCTTCCTCTACGAGCAGGCGTGGGAACGACATCGCCGGTCCACCGCGGCCGATGATCCCACCGCGAACTCCCTCGATCCCTTCGCGGAGGTCGCCAGCGAGCTCGCCGGCGCCGCCGCCCTCGACGGCATCGCGATCGAGAGGGCGTTGCGCGATCGCGCCGACGATCGATACCTCGTGCTCGCGCCTTCGCTCGAACCGTGGCAGGCCGACGCGATCGCAGCGCTTCGAATCCCCGGGGTTGGCCTCGAATCGCGGCAGACGAGAATCCGCCCCTTCGGCGATCTCGCCGCCCCGATCATCGGGCGGGTCGGGTGGGTCGGCGAGGGGACCGAGGCCCGCGAACACGCCGGCCAGTCCGGCGCCGAGGCGAGGCTCGATCGGCGCCTCGCGCACGAGGACGGCCGGATCACCTATCGCCGCGACGCGCGTGGGCGCACGCTTCATGTCGCGGCCGGCGACTTCGCGCCGCCGCTCGACGGAGAGGACGTCCGCCTGACCATCGACATGGTCGTGCAGGAGATCGCGGAGCGGAATCTCGCCGAAGCGGTGGAGCGTTCCAACGCCGGCGGCGGGCAGCTCGTCGTCGTCGATCTCGTCGATGGCGGCATCCTCGCGGTCGCGGACATCCTCCGCACGCCGCGTGGCCGGCCCGGCTTCGATCGCGATCCGCTGCGCGAGCAGGATGCCTCGCTCGCCCGACCGCGGGCGGTGACCGATCCCTACGAGCCCGGCTCGACCTTCAAGCCGTTCGTGTGGGCGTACGCGACCGAACTCGGCCTCGCACGTCCCGACGAGGAGCTCCAGACGCCATCGGGCGCGGCGATGGTGCTTCGGCATGGCCGAAGCGCCCGCGCGATCCGCGACGTGCGCTACTACGGCCCCTCGACCTGGCGGCGGGTGCTCGTCAAGAGCCTGAACACCGGCATGGCGATCGTCAGCCAGCGGATGACGGCGCGGCAGATGCAGGACGCGGTCTCGGCGTTCGGGTTCGGATCGCCGACCGCGTGCGGGCTTCCCGGCGAGTCGGGCGGCCTGGTGACGTCGCCGTCCGACTGGAAGATGCTCTACACGCAGGTCTCGGTCTCGTTCGGCCAGGAGATCGGCGTGACCGCCATGCAGATGGTGCGGGCCTTCGCGGCGCTCTGCGGCGACGGCACGCTGCCGACGCTGCACCTCGTGATGCCGGAGAGCGACGCTCCGCACCACGCCCCCCGCATCGCCGTCTCCCCCGCGACCGCGCGGCTCGCCCGCGAGGTCATGGAGGAGGTGATGCTCGACGGCACCGGGCGCAAGGCCCGCTCCGAGGACTACCGGATCTTCGGGAAGTCCGGCACCGCGCAACTCCCCAAGCCCGATGGGTCCGGCTACTTCGAGGATCGCTATCGCTCGAGCTTCCTCGGCGGCGCCCCGTTCGAGTCGCCCCGTCTCGCGGTGCTTTGCGTGATCGACGATCCGGATCGCACCGCGGTCCCGGATGCCTACGGTGGCGGCGCCCTCGCGGGACCGGTGGTGCGCAACGTGATCGACGAGACGCTTGCGTATCTCGGCGTCGAACCCGATCAGCCGCCGAAGGCGAACTGAGGTCAGCGAGAGGCGACCGACTCGTGCGACGTCGATGCCGCCGCGGTCGGCGGCGCTGCTTCCGATGTCGCGGCCGAAAGACCGGCGCTTGCGATCGCGGGCGGCACCGGAGCGAGCCCCGACTCCCACTGGGCTCGCCGGGCAGCCTTGAAGGCGAACGCGGCGATGAACCCGAAGAGCACCGCCGCGACCGCGTAGATCACGCGCACGCGAACGATCGTCTCCAGCACCATCCACGCCAGCGTGAATCCGATCGCCGCGAAGGCTGCGGTGATCCCGTAGATCGCGAAGACCGCGCGCTTCACGCCACCGAGGCTCCTTCGAAGCTGATGGTGGATGTGGTTGGTGTCCGCGGTCGCCATCGAGACGCCGGCGAGCCGCCGACGCAGGATCGCGAGCGCGGTGTCGATGATCGGCACGCTGAAGACGATCAGCCCGGCGAAGACCAGATGCGTCTTGCCTTCGTCGCCGAACATGAGGATCAGCACCGCGCAGAGGTATCCGAGCAGCAGGCTGCCGCAGTCGCCGAGGAAGATCACCGCCGGATTGAAGTTGTAGGGAAGGAATCCAAGCACCGCGCCGAGCAGCGCCAGGCTCAGCACGATCCTCGCCCCCGAGAGCGATTCCGCCGAAGCGGCCTCCCCGCCTGCCAGGGCCATCGCGATCGAGATCGCGAGGAAGCCGACCGCCATGATGGCGACGGTTCCCGAGAGCAGGCCGTCGAGCCCATCGAGGAAGTTCGCGGCGTTGCAGCCGCCGAGCACGAAGATCGCGACCAGCGCCGTTCCCACCCAGTAGAAGACGTCCTGATTGGTGATGGCGAAACCGCCGAGGTCCAGGATCACGAGGGACGCGGAGCCGATCAAGGGGGCCAGCAGTCCCTCCGCGACGCGGACCCCGACGTCCTGAACCGCCAACGCCGCCGCCGCGACGAGCTGCCCGGCGATCTTGAGTCGCGGGTCGAAGCCCCAGACGTCGTCGGCCAGTCCGGTGAAGGCGATCGCGAGCACGCCGATCAGCACCGCGATCGGCACCGGCTCGAATCGCAGCACCAGCGGCTCCGCGAGCAGATAGCTCGTGAACACGCCGGCCACGATGGCCGCGAAGATCGAGACCCCGCCGAGGTACGCGATCGGGAACGCGTGCAGCTTCCGCACCGCGTCGGGGCGGTCGACGATTCCCTGCGCCACCGCGAAGCGCCGGACCAGCGGCGTCGCCAGCAGCGAGGTCAGGAACGCGATCGCGAAGATCGGCACATAGGCATTGAGCAACCCGACCGCGGTGAGGGCGGTGTGCGGATCCTCGATCGCGGGCGCGACTGCCTCCGGCGAGGTCACGGCGACGCTCCGTCACCCCGTTCGGAAGTCCAGTGTGTGCGATCGCGATTCATGGGGATTGCGGTGGCGAAGGACTCGGCCCGAAGAGGGTTCAGGCGGACTTGGGCGCCGAGTAGCGGGCCATGGCCTCGAAGTTCTTTCGGAAGTAGCCTCCCGCGGTGTTCCGCGGACGGTTGAAGACGACGCCGAGGAACGCGGCCTTCGAGCCGGCGAGCTGGCCGGCGAGCCTGGCCACCAGCCCTCGCTGCTCCTGCCACGCCCGCACGACGAGCAGGGTCGCATCGACCTTGCCCGCCACGGCCTGAGCGTCGCCGGCGATCACCCACGGCGCGGTGTCGATCAGCACGACGTCGTAGCGTCCCGCGAGATCCTCGAGCACCTCGCCCATGGCGCCGGTGTTCAGGCGCTCGACCACCCGATTGACCTCGGTTCCTGCCGGAAGCAGATGCAGTCCGCCGCCGCAGTCGCAGATCGCCTCTTCGGGCTTCGAGGCGCCGACGAGCAGGTCGCCCAGCCCTGGATGGCCGGACGGTTGACCGAGCATCTCGCCGAGCCGCGGACGCCGGAAGTTGGCATCGACGAGCAGCACTCGCCGCCCGCCGGCGACCAGCGACGCCGCGAGGTTCGAGGCGACGGTGGAGGTTCCCGACTCCGGCAGTCCGCCGGTGACGAGGATGCTTCGAAGCCCGGCATCGTCGACCGCCCGCTGCACCGCCGTCGCAGTCTGCCGGAAGCTCTCCGCAAGCACCGCGGAGGGCTGCTCGCGCACGACCATCTCCGCACGCGCCGGATTGGTCGGATCGTCGGTGCGCTCCGGGATCGTGCCGAGGATCCGGCATCCGGGAATCGCGGCGAGATCGCTCGGATACTTCACGCGCTGGTCGAGGAACTCCTTCGCGAAGAGGAACCCGAAGGTGAGTCCCACGAACCCGAGCATCGAGAGCGGAACGATGATGTAGATCTTCGGGAAGGAGGTCTCGCGAGGCGTCGTCGCTCGCTGAGCGATCGTCACCGCCCGCGCCGATTCGCGCCGGCGAAACTGCTCGAGTTCGCTGATCTGGCGCGAGACGTCGGTTCGCTCGGTCTCGAGCCGCTCCTTGCGGGCCTGCTTCGCCTCGAGCTCGGCCATGTCCGCGGCGAGCGTCTTGAGACGGGCCTCCTGCACCTCGAAGTCCTCATCGAGACTCTCGAGCAGCCCGGTGTAGCTCTCGATCTGGTCGGTGACCTGCTTGAAGTCGGCGGTGAGGTTGCGCTGGATGATCGATTCGATCGCGGAGCTGCGCTCGCTCTCCGCGGAGCGGACCATCTGGTCGATCGCACGCACCTCGGGGTGGTCGGGGCTGAACCGCTCCCGCGAGGTCGACTGCCGCATTCGCAGGTTCCGCAGTTCCGCGGAGACCCGCATCACCTCGGGATCGGCCTCGGCGAGCCGTCGATCGTCGGAGGAGGGCTCGAGCGTGCCTTGGAGCTTCGCCTGGGTCTGGTTGCGCCGTGCGACGAGCAGCGAGAGCATCGACTTCGTCTCGTTGATCCGAAGGCCGAGGTTCTGGATGGCGGTGCGGCCCTGGTCGAGGCGCTCGTCGAGGGCGGTGATGTTGTTCTGCGAGATGAAGGTCGCGATGTCGTTGCCGAGGAGCGTCAGCTGACGGTCGATCTCCTTCTCTCGATCGCGAAGCAGCCGAAGGTCGCTCGCGAAGCGGGCGTTCTCCTCGGAGGCCTTCGTCTCCATGTACGTGTCGGCGATGCGATTGAGCACCACGGGCACGTCCGCGGCGGTGCTCGCCGACCACGCCAGCGTGAAGTACAGGGTGTCCCGCTGATGCCCGGCCGCAAGATCGCGCTCGAGGCGATCCACCGCGTCGTCGATCACGAACGCGCCCGAGGCGTCGCGGAACGCGACACTCCACTGCGTCTGCTCGATGTCGCGCCCCCGCATCGCCCGCGTCAGGATGTCGCGGCTCGTCAGGCGGGCCGCCTCGGTCTGCGCCATGCGGACCACGATGTCCTCGTTGCGGCTGTCGATCGCCATGAGGTCCTCGGTGCCGCTCACGACCGGCGGCAGCTCGAAGAACACCGTGCCGGAGAAGCGCGGCGCGAGGATGTTCAGGATGAAGAACAAGGCCACCCCGAACACCAGGCCACCGGCCGCGACGGCGGAGAGCAGCTTCACGTTCTGCCGGAGAAGGCGAATCGGATCGACCGCCGGGCCGGCAGACGCAGGCCGCGCCGAGGCGCCCCGAGGAGCGGTCGCGACAGGGGGTGTTCCAATGCGGGTCATGGCGATTCCTCGATCGATCGAAGGGCGGTTGGGTTCAGGGAAGATCGGTCTTGTTCAACGCAGTCGCGACTCGAGTTCGTCGATTCGGCCCGACAGCGAGGGGTCGGGCTCGAGGCCCTTGGCCCGCTGGATCGCGGTTCTCGCCTGCGCGACGTTGCCTCGGGCCGCGAGCACCTCGGCGAGGTGGTAGTTCGCGAGCGCCGTCGGCTTGAGGCGCAGGCTCCTCAGGAGGGCGTCCTCCGCATCCGGAAGGCGACCCGCCTTCCAGAGGAGGAAGCCGTAGGTGTCGAGGTACTCCGGCACGTTGCCGGTGAGCGAGATCGCCTGCTCGATGTAGGGAAGGCCGCGAGCAGGCTGGTCGAGACAGTCTCCGCACAGGAAGGCGAGGTTGTTCAGGGTCTGCGGATTCGGCGTGCCAAGGGCGATCGAACGCTCGAACGCCTCCACCGCTCCGCGGCAGTCGCCGCTCGAGTAGCGGAGGTTGCCGAGGTCAAGCATGAGCCGTGCGGAGACGACCTCGTCGGTGCCGTCGTCGAGCGAGATCGCCTCGTCGAGCAGCGAAGCCGCCCGCGGCAGCCCAGGCTCGCCGGCCGCCGCGTTGAGTTCGGCGAGCCAGCGGAGCTCGACCGGATGGAGCGGCCCCTCGGCGACTCCACGCACGAACTGCTCCGCGGTGTCCGCCTCGGAGGGCCCATAGATGAAGCGGAGGTTCGCGTACCAGCCGTCGAGCAGGCCGACCGTCGCCCGCCCCTCCGCGACCGCGGACTTCGCGAATCGATAGCTCTCCGCGAGGCGTTCCCGCGCCTGCTCGGTCCGCTCGGTTCCGTGGAGCGCCGCGGCCTCGGCGGACTGCAGGTAGACCGACTTCTCGACGTCGT
>JBMTTG010000022.1:0-19072 GCA_049449095.1 Phycisphaerales bacterium
CGGCCGCTCGACCTGCGAGAGGTAGCTTCGGGTCGGTGCGACGTCGCGGACGATCGTGCGCTCCCCCGCGGTCACACGCACCGTGGCGCCGCCCACCGAGGCGGCGCCACGCGGGCCGTCGCGCACGCTGCAGGTGGGCTCGCTCGTGCAGCGGGCCCTGCAGGAGATCCTTGCGCGAGGCCTGAACGATCCGCGCTACCGCGGGCTCGTCTCGATCCTCGAGGTGCGGATCTCGCCGGATCTCGCCGACGCCACGGTGTTCGTCTCGGTGCTTCCCGAGGAGCACGGGAAGCTCACCCTCGCCGCCCTCGAGCACGCCCGCGGGCATCTCGCCTCGAAGCTCCGCGGCGCGACCGCGCTGCGGAGGATTCCGCGCCTTTCCTTCCGACTCGACGACCGGCTCAAGCGGGCCGCGCATCTCGAACAAGCCATTCGCGAGGGGCTCGACACCGCCGCCCCGGACGAGACCGACCGATCCGACGACACCGGAGACATCACGCCGTGAAGGGTCCTGCTGGACACGCCTCGAAGCTCAAGTCGCTCATCGACAAGCACGCGCCCGCCGAACCGCCGCCGCATCCGCAGTGGAGCGAGGAGTTCGCGAGCGATCCCGTCAACGTCTTCGTCCACTCGATGCTTGCGTGGGAGGCGCCGCTGGCGATGGCCGATGCGGCGTTCGCCAAGCTCGCCGCGAGGCTCTACGACTGGAACGACCTGCGGGTCTGCCTCGTCGACGAGACGATGGAGATCGTCGGGCCGCGCTATCCGAACGCCTTCCCGCGGCTGCGGATCCTGCGCAACAGCCTCACTGCGATCTACAAGAGGCAGCACAAGGTCGATCTCGGGCACCTCGACTCCGCCGGCAAGCGCGAGGCGCGGACCTACCTCGAGGGGATTCCCGATCTCCCCGCGTTCGTCGCGCACCGCACGCTGCTGCTTCGCTTCAAGCACTCGGTCATGCCGATCGATCGCCGCATGCTCGAGAAGCTGCAGGAGGCCGGCGTGATCTCGGCGGAGGCGAGCGAGTCCGACGCCTCCACGTGGATCGCGAAGGAGCTCTCCGCGGACCGTCTCGTCGCGGCGTACCACGCCCTGCACGCCTTCGCCGACTCGACGCCGGATCGCCCCGCGAAGCCGGAGCCGCCGGCGAAGAAGGCCCCCGCCAAGTCCGGCAAGTCCAGGAAGGCGGCCGCCGCCAAGGAGGCGGCTCCCACCGAGGCGAAGGAGCCGGCGACCAAGCCGGCGGCGAAGGCCGATTCGAAGAAGTCGGCGGCCAAGGCGTCGCCGGTGAAGAAGGCCGCGACCAAGGCTCCGACCGCGAAGAAGACGCCGGCCAAGGCGCCCGCGGCGAAGGCTCCGGCGGCGAAGAAGGCCGCGGCGAAGGCACCCGCGGCGAAGGGCACCGCGAAGAAGGCTCCCGCCGCGAAGTCGACGAAGAAGAAGTCGTGAACGCACGCGAGGGCGAACGGCTTGGCGTCATGCCGCGGCGGCAGTCCACGGCGAAGGCCCTTCTTCTCGCCTCGCTCCTGCTCGCCGCGGACGCCGGATGCGCGGCGCCCCCGCAGGGAGGCCCGCTCGTGGTCGCGGCGCATCGCGAGCGGGCTGTGCCGCCGGCCTCGCCGCCTCCCGCGCCCTCGCTCGTGCCGGACGACGTGGTCGCACCGAGACGCGGCGCCGAGGTTGCGGCCGCCAACCTCTCGCTCCTCGAGGCTTCGCAGGCCATTCGCGCCGCGAATCCCCAGATCGCTTCACCGCCGCCGGTCGAGGCGAGCGGACCAGGCGATGCGGGCGATGCCCGCGAAGCGCTCGCGGCCTATCTGCGAGGTCGCGTCGCGATGCAGAAGGGCGACCTGCCGATGGCGGTCGGCGAGCTCGAACGCGCCCACCGGCTCGATCCGGGAGAGGTCTCGATCCTTCGGCAACTTGGGCGCGCGTACTCGCAGGCGGGCAACGGTCCCCGCGCCGCGGAGGCGTACCGCCGGCTTCGCGGGCTCGAGCCGGGCGATCCGGAGGCCCTCTTCTCGATCGGGATGACCGCGGCAAATCGCCGCGAGTGGGCGGAGGCCGCGACGGCGCTGTTCGTGCTTCGCGAGGAGTTCGACTCCGGACGCGGCGAGCCGAGCCTCGCCACGCTCGTCGCGGTCGACTACGCGATCGCGACCTGCCTCGCCGAACTCGGTCACGACCGCGCGTTCCTCGAGGCCGCGGAGCAGGCGCTGGCGTCGCCGCTCGAGGAGCTTGCGGCTTCCGGCGGCGAGAACGCGGATCGGCTCGGCGAGCTCTTTCGCCGCCGCAGCGAGGTCGCGCAGCAGATGGGCGACGCGTGGATGCGCCTCGGCGATCCCATGCGGGCCGCGGAGCGGTATCGAGCCGCGATGGAGCTTCCGACCGCGGATCCGCGGATGCTTCGAGCGAGGCTCGTGCATGCCCTGATCGCGGCGGGCCGCCCGCTTGCGGCGCAGGCGGAACTGCTGGCGGTGCTCGAGGAGCCGGGGGCTGCGGGCGACGCCGAGGTCGAGCTTGCCGGACACCTGCGCGAGCACGGCGGCGACATCCGGATCCTCGTCGACGAGGTCGAGACCCGCACCAAGGCGCATCCCGAGGACGCTGGCCTCGTGCGGGTGCTCGCGCGGCTCGATCCGCAGGCGACGGTGCGGCTGCTCGCGGACCTCGCGGCCCGCACCGCGTCGGGCGATGCGGTCGGCGAACTGCTCGCGTGGATCGAGCAGGTCGATCCGGGCGGCGCGGTCGCGATCGCCGCGGATCTCGTCGAGCGAAACCCCGAGAGCCTCGAACCGGCGGCGCTTCGGCTCGTGCAGCTCGAGGCGTCTCCGGCGGTGCTCCGCGAGCGGCTCGAGGCCTTGCCGCCCAGCGCCGCGTCGGCGGCGCTCGAGGGAGCCTTGCTCGTGGCGCTGCGCGATGCGTCGTCCGCATGGCCCATGCTCGAGTCGGCCGCGGCGCAGCATCCCGGTGATCCGAGCATCGCGCGGGCGCGGGCGATCGCCGCGGCGGCGCTCGGCGACGCGACGCTCGTCGCGGAGGTCGAGCGCGATCATCCTCCCGCGAATGCGACGGAAGCGATCCCGCTCGCGTCGGCGTACCTCGCCGCGGCGGCGAGCGAGCAGGCGTGGCGGGTGATCGAATCGGTCGAGGCTTCGGCGGGCCAAGGCTTCCTCGAGGGGCTCTCGGCGAAGGACCGGGCCGCCTGGCTCGTGCTCTCCTCGCGGGTCGCAGCCGCGGAGAGCGGGCAATCCGTGGGCAGCGTGCAGCGGGCATGGCGGCAGCTCTCGATCGGCACCGCCGAGGCGGCGCTCGCCGCGGATCCCCGGAGCGTCGCCGCGTGGGAGTGGCTGATCGCCCTGCGCGATCCCCGCAACGGCGCTGCGCCGGACGCCTCGGCACACGAGCAGGCGATCCGCCGCATGGTCGCGGCGCTCGAGGGCGAAGCGCTCGTCGAGCGCCTCCGCGCCGAGGAGGATCTCGCCCGCGGACGCGTCGACTCGTCGGTGCGTCGGCTCGAGGCGATCCTCGCGAGGCATCCCGACGACGCCGCGGCGCTGCAGGCGCTGATCGCCACCCTTGCCCGCGCCGGACGGCAGGCGGAGATCGTCGCGCGTCTCGAGGCGAAGCGCCGCGACCATCCCTCCGATCCGAGCGGCTGGGACCTCTGGACGGGCGCGATGCTTCGCGCGGGTCGCGCGGCGGAGGCCGAGTCGATCCTCCGCACGATGCTCGAGGAGGATCCCGACCATCCCTTCGCGGAAGGGCTGCTCGCGGCGCTGATGCGGTCGTCGGGACGCTTCCCCGAGGCCGAGGTGATCGTGGCCGCCCGGATCGACGAGCGGCCGGACACGCCGACCCGCACCCTCGCTCGCGCCGAGTGGCACCTCGAGCGCAGTGCGCGGCTCGCCGCCGCCGCCGCGAGGTCGACGCCGGGCTCGGCGGATCTCGACGCGGTCGCCGCGGAATCCGACGCGGCGGTCTCGCTCGCGAAGTCGCTCGTCGACCTGGTGCCGCAGCTCTCCCGCAGCGAGCGCTGGAAGGCGCTCTCCGTCGCGCTGCAGGCGTCCCCCGACGTGCCGGGCCGGACCGCCGCGATCGACGTGCTCGCGCAGGCGATCCTCGCCGCGGACCAGAACGCGCCGCTCGCGGTGCATGGCGCCGCGATCCTCGCGGCCGCCAGCGGCGGCGCCGACGATGCGACGATCGCCGAGCGCGCGCTCGCCGCGACGCGAAGCCGCGGCGCGGCGGCGGTCGACGACGACGCGGCGATCCGGTGGCTCGGCATCGCCGACCGTCTGCTCGCGGCGGGGCATCCCGAAGCGGCGGGGGAGGTGCTTCGCGCCGCGACGCTCGAGATCCCCTGGCCCGCCGGCGAGGCGAGGCGCACGCTTCGCGCCGCGGTCGTCGGCCTCGATGCCCGCGTCGGCGGCCGCGCCGATCGGACCATCGCCTATCTCGAGGCGCTCGCCAACGCCGGCGGCTTCGAGGAAGGCGAGACCCTGATGCGACGCGATCCGGAGACCGCGGCCTCGCGGGCCCCGTCGCCGCTCATGGACGCCTCGAACATCTACTCGCTGGCGGGCGACCGCGCGGGAGCCTCGTGGCTGCTCGAGGCGGTCGTCGAGGAATCGCCCGACGATGCGATGGCCCTCAACAACCTCGCCTACGGCCGACTCGACGACGGGCTTCTCGACGACGAGACCGAGCGCATGCTCGAGCGTGCGTTCGAACTGATGCCGGCGGACTCGCATGTCCTCGACAGCCTCGGATGGCTCCGTTACCGGCAGGGGCGTCTCGAGGACGGTCCCGAGGGCTTCGGCGCGGTCTCGCTGCTTCGCGAGGCGGTGAAGGCCAACGGCGAGAACGCGAGCCTCGAGGGGCTCGATCATCTCGGCGATGCGTTGTGGGTCGCGGGCGAGCGCGAGGAGGCGGTGCGGATGTGGCAGCGGGCGCTCGAGGCGGGCATCCGCCGCTTCGACCGCGAGTCCACGGTCCGCGGCATCGAAGGGTTCCTTCGCGGCGAGTTCGGCCTGGTGATCCGCGATCCCGCGGAGTTCTACGAGGAGAACTACGGGGCGGTGATCGAGCGCGTGCGGGCGAAGATCCGCGCTGCGAACGATCGCCGCGATCCCCCGGTGGCGGACACGCCGGCGCTGCACGCGGCGGAGGCGGCGGACGGCGCGTCCGATCCGCCGGATCCGCCCGCGGCGCCTTGATCGCGAGCGCGTGGGAACGAGGCGGAGCGAGCGGTTCGAAGGGGGATGCATCCCGCGATCGGTCGATCGCGGGCGAGGAGGCAGCAGCCGATGGCCGGACACAGTCACTGGGCGAACATCAAGCACAAGAAGGCCGCGCTGGACAAGAAGCGGGGCAAGGTCTGGTCCAAGTGCAGCCGCGCGATCCTCGTCGCGGCCCGCATGGGCGGCGGCGATCCGAAGTTCAACACCACGCTTCGCTACGCGATCGACGAGGCCCGCGCGGCGAACATGCCGCGGGACACGATCGAGAAGCTCGTCAAGCGCGGCACGGGCGAACTCGGCGGCGAGAACTTCGAGGCGGTGCGCTACGAGGGCTACGGCCCCGGTGGCGTCGCGTTCCTGCTCGACTGCCTGATCGCCAACGCCAACAAGACCGCCGCGGAGGTCCGCACGATCTTCGACAAGCACGGCGGGAACCTCGGCGTGCCGGGATCGGTGGCGCACTCCTTCGAGCAGAAGGGGCAGTTCCTGATCGACGCGTCGGCGATCGAGGAGGATCGGCTCATGGAGATCGCCCTCGACGCCGGGGCCGACGACGTGGTCGCCTCGGACGGCATCTTCGAGGTGACCTGCGCCCCGACCGCGTTCGCGTCGCTTCGCGAGCGGCTCGAGGGCGCCGGCCTCGCGTTCGAGCACGCCGAGATCTGCTGGCGGCCGACGGTCGAGGTCGCCTGCGATCCCGAACTCGGCGCGAAGGTCGTGCGGCTGATCGACGCGCTCGAGGACCACGACGACATCCAGAAGGTGTGGACCAACGCGGATCTGCCGGAGGAGTCGGTCTCGTGACCCCGCGCGGCTGGATGCCGAGCGACGAGGTGCGCGAGGCGATGGTCTTCCGCGGACGCGTGCAAGGCGTGGGCTTCCGCGCGACTGCCGAGCGGATCGCGGCGGGACTGGCACTGTCCGGATGGGTGCGCAACGAGTCCGACGGCAGCGTCGCGTGCGAGGTGCAGGGGCCGGCGTCGGCGGTGGCGGCGTTCCTCGACGAGCTCGCGGCCGCGATGTCCGGGAAGATCGAGTCCTTCGAGCGGCGGCCGCTGCCTCCGGACCGGGAACCGACGCGTTTTCGTGTCGATCGCGGTCCGCTTGGTCGATGAGGAAGCGTCGGTGCGGCAGGCGATTCCGCCGCCCCCCGTTTCGCCGATTGCGAGGATGTCCCCCATGTCGATCCACCGCGTGCTGCGCGCCACCCTGCCCGTCGCCTGCCTTGCCGGTCTCCTGGGAGGCTGCGCCACGGAGTCGGCCACCTTCGAAGGGCGACCGCGCGACCAGGTGTGGACGGCGATGGTCGCGGTGGCCGAGCAGCCGGAGTACCAGGACTGGCGGATGCTCGACAACCTCGTCGCGGTCGATCCGGAGCAGGAGAAGATCGTGATCTACCGGGCCCTTCGCCGGGTCGCGGTGCGGCCGGGCGCCGAGAAGGTCCGGCAGGATCGCCAGTACCAGTTCGAGATCAAGCTCGAGCCGGAGAACCCGAAGCAGCCGAACGCGCCGGCCAAGGTCGTCTTCGCGACCTTGCAGCCGATCGTGCCGGCACGGCTGACCGACGAGGCGGAACGCTACTTCGCGAGCGTCGCGGAACTGCTCGGCGAGGTGAGGGAGTCGCCGCAGCCCAAGCCGCTCGCGACGGAGCCGCCCGGCGACGTGCGCGAGTAGTCCGCGCGGCGCGACCGCTCAGACCGCGACTTCGGCCGCTTCCGGCAGCGTCGCGACTGTTCCCACCTGGTCCGACGGTTCCGGCTGCCCGCCGGCCCGCCGCATCGCCTCGGCCTGGCGGGTCTCTCGTCGCGGCACGATCGAGGTCACCACGCCGAGCCGCTTGAGCAGCCGCACCTCGAGGTGGGTGACGTCGAGTTCCCACCAGCGGTGGCTCACGCTGCAGCAGGCCGGGTCGTGATGGTGGTTGTTGTGCCATCCCTCGCCGGCGGCCACGATCGCCACGAGCCAGTTGTTGCGGCTGTTCTCGTCGGTCTCGTGGTTTCGGTAGCCGAAGAGGTGGGTGAGGCTGTTCACGCTCCAGGTGATGTGCCACACGAGCAGCGTCCGGACGAAGACGCCCCAGACCACGAGGCTTCCTCCGAACCAGAGCCCTTCGGAGAGTCCCCACAGCGGCCAGCCGATCGCGAGCCCGGCCACGAAGTAGATCGCCGCGTGCCCAGCCCAGATCGACGCCGTGCGCCACCATCGCCGCTCGAGCCAGAAGTAGAAGGGGTCCCTCAGGATGTCGCGGGCGTACTTCTCGTAGCTCGAGGTGGTGTGCAGCGTCCGGTTGCGCACGAACAGCCACCCGATGTGCCCCCAGAAGGCGTCGACGAGCGGGCTGTGCGGATCGTCCTCCTCGTCGCTGTGGGCGTGGTGGATCCGATGCGTGGCGACCCATCGCGCCGGCGTGTCCTCGAAGGAGCACATCGCCAGCACCACGAGCAGGTGCTCGAACCACTTCGAGCACTCGAAGCTCCGATGCGTGAGCAGCCGGTGGTAGCCCATCGTGATCGCCTGCCCGAACAGATGGACGCCCACGAGGCAGAGGACGAGCCCCGTCCAGGAGAAGAGCGCCGGCACGAGGCAGAGCAGGCCGAGCAGATGGATGGCGGCGATCGGCACGGCGTACCGGCCGAGGATCAGCGTGGGCTTCGTCGAGGAGGGACGGGCGAGTCCCTGCCGAAGGCCCGAGGTGGGGAGCGAGGTGATGGCGTTTCCTTGCCGTGTGGGAGGCGGGCGGAGCCGCGATCGGCCCGGCGCGACGTGGGAGGCGAGTCGCGGCCCGAAGGCCGGTTCGAGCGGGAGCCGGAAGCGGTCCGGATGCCGGCGGGAGGAGCGAGTCGATCGTCCGGTCCGCGTGGGTTTGGACGATATCGCGGGCGAGTTCCCCTGTCGCGTCGGCGTTGGGGAATCGGCGCGATCAGGCTCCCGGCAGCCGCGACGCCGGATCGATCAGCGAGAGGCGCATGACCGCAAGGCTCGCGATGGCGAGGATCGCGAGATCGACGCCATGGGGCAGCGTGCCGGTGCCGCCGCCGAACTGGCCGAGCCAGGAGACCGTCGCGAGGACCGCAAGCCAAGGAAGCAGCCAGCGCAGGCCGGAGAGGTCGAGCGGTGCGGCGGGCGTCCGAAGCCGACGCACCACGACGAACGCCGCGCCGAAGCCCGCGAGCAGCGCGAAGCAGACCCGGTTGGTCTCCCAGCCGCTCCAGTAGACGATCACGTTCGCGGCGACGAAGGCGATCGTCGCGATCGGCGTCGCGAAGGGCAGGCGGAAGGGCCGGTCGACCGACGACGCCGTGCGCCGCAACGCCAACAGCGCCGGCGGCCCGAAGGCGAGCGAGATCACCTGGATCGAGCTGATGAAGCCGACGATCGTCTGCCAGGTCTGCGAAGGCGCGAAGAAGACGAGCCCGACGAGGAAGTTGACCGCCAGCGCGAAGCGCGGCACGCCGCGTCGATCGAGCCGCGTGAAGGCGCCCGGCAGCTGCCCGTTGCGGGCCATCGCGTAGGAGAGCCGAGAGCTCGCCCCGGCGAAGACGAGGCCGCAGCCCGCCGGCGAGACGACCGAGTCGATGAAGATCACCTTGACGAGCCAGGCCAGTCCAGCGGCGGCGGCGAGTTCGACGAACGGCCCGCTCTCGACGTGGCTCGAGAGCGCCGACCAGCCCTTCGCGAGGCTCTCCTTCGGCAACGCCCCGACGAAGCCGACCTGGATCAGGATGTAGATCGCGCCGGTGACGAGCACCGAACCGATCAGGGCGATGGGCACGTCGCGCTGCGGGTTGCGGGCCTCGCCGGCCATCTCGATCGCGGCGCGGAATCCGAGCATCGCGAAGAGCGTGCCACCGGTCGAGACCGCCGCGAACACGCCGCTCCAGCCCTGCGGCATGAAGCCGCCGTGGGCGGTGAAGTTCGATCCGTCGAAGGCGTGCAGCACCAGCGCGATCGGGATCGCCACCGGCACGATCACCTTCCAGATCGTGAGGATCTTGTTGGTCTCGCCGAACCACGAGACGCCGAGCAGGTTGATCGCGGTCATGGCGAGGAGAAGCAGCGACGCGAACACGAAGCCGCCGCCCGAGAGCGAGCTCGAACCCTCGGCGGCGAGGAGCCATGGCCACTCGTCGGCGAGGTAGCGCACCATCGCCTGCACCTCGATCGGCGCGATCGCGACGTAGCCGAGCCAGCAGGCGATGCCGGCGAGGAATCCCGCGAGATTGCCGTGGGAGAAGTAGGAGAAGCGGGCGAGCCCGCCGGCGACGGGGAACGCGGCGCCGAGCTCCGCGTAGACGAGCGCGAGCAGCAGCGCGACGCCGATCGAGATGCCCCAGCTCACGATCGCGGCGGGGCCGGCGATCTGCGCGGCGAAGAGCGGTGCGAAGAGCCAGGCGCTTCCGATGATCGCGCCGACCGAGATCGCGAGCATCGGGATCGGCCCGAGGCGTCGCTCGAGTTGGGGTTCGCTCATGCGGGGCGGAGCGTACCGGTGCGTCGGAGCGGGTGGGGCGCGATCCGGTGCGCACCGCCGGAGCGACTCCGCGTCGCGACTACCCGCCGCACGGGCCCCACGCGGCCACGAGCATCGCCAGATCGAGGGCGTTCGTCTCGGCGTCGTTGTTCAGATCGCCCACGCTCGGACCGCCCCAGAATTCGAGCAGCGCCGCCAGATCCGCCTGATTCACCTCGCCGTCGAGGGTGAGGTCGCCGAGGCAAGGGGTCATCTCGGTCAGCAGCGCGTCCATCGTCGCCCGAAGCGAGGCGTAGGCGGCCTCCTGCTCGGGCGTGAGCGGGCGCCCCGACGCGAGCAGGTCGAACGACGGATTGTCGATGCCGCGGCCGAACAGGACGTCGGCGGCGAAGCACTGCGACAGGTCGTAGAACTCGTACTCGTTGGTGCCGGACTCCGTGATGCACGGGGGAAGGTCGGAGAACACCACCTTGTAGCGCCCATCCGTCACGGCGGTCTGCGCGGCTGCGATCAGATCGAACTGGTTGGGGTTCGAGCCGTCGGCGTATCCGAGCCCCACGTAGAGGTCGCAGCAGTCGAGGTAGATCGGTTCAGGATTCGACGCGGTCGGGCCGTACCAGACGCCACCCATGTCGGCGCAGAGCGACTCGCTGGTCAGGATCGTGTCGGTGCATGCGTCGATGTCGGCCGCGGAGATGAGGCACGGGTAGCAGGTCTCGGAGAGTTCCGCCTCGAAGTACTGGCTGAAGTTGAAGGCTCGCGCGGAAGGCGACTTCGGCTCGAGGAGGTAGGGCAGCATCGATTCCGAGTCGAGGACTCTTCCCTCCGGCACCGCGGCATGGACATCGATGCCCGCGAGCTCTCCGAAGAGCTCGAAGAGGTCGACGATGTTCACCATGTGGTCGACCCCCCGGCCCGGCGAAGCGATCAGATCGCCGGAGACGATCAGCGGCACCCGCACGCCCGTCTCGTAGGCGGTGGCCTTGGCACGAGTCGGGTTGAACGGCAGCCGGACGGTGGTGAGATACGAGCCGTTGTCGCCGAGCACGACGATCACGGCGTTCGGATCCTTGAAGAGCAGTTCGCCCTTGGGCGTCTCCTCGGCCAGCCCGGTGAGCAGCAGCACGCGCCGCAACTGGATGTCCATCGACTCGATGGTCCAGTTGGAGAGGATCCGCTGCTGCGGCCCGGGATCCGAGACGTCCTGCTGATCGCCGCACGCCAGCGGCAGGTCCTCCGGCCAGATCGTTCCCGGCGGAAGATTCGCGGGCGTCGGCGGCTGCCAGGGATCGTGGTCGCCGGTGAAGGAGAGCACGCACATCCAGGAGTCGCCTGCGGCTTGGCGCTCGTTGATGAAGGCGATCGCCAGCTCGGCCTGATCGACGTCGGCATGCACCCGTGCGGTGGTCTGCTTCGCCTGTCCGGCCAGATTCACCGTTCGCGGCCAGACGTAGTTCCCGTTCTTGTTCGACCAGACGATCCGATCGATCGCGTCGGGATCGCAGGTCCGGATCGGAGTGCCGTCGGGCGACACCAGCGGAACGCCGCCCGCCGCGAGGCACTCGAGCGCATCGACGCCTTCGAAGCACGGGCCGTCCTCGAAGGCGCAGGCGCAGATCGCCGGTTGCGACCCGTCGACGGGAAAGCCGCAGGAGTAGAGATCCTCGATGCAGTCGTCGTCACGGCAGAGTTGCCCGGCGCAGGTGGGGTCGATGAAGGGAGGACCTCCGAGCAGGGTCCCGTCGAAGTGGCGGAAGCCGACCGAGGTGGGGGCGAGCAGGTCGAAGGGGTTGTTGTCCGACTGCGCGAGATGGAACTTGCCGAAGAGCGCGAACGAGTAGCCGGCCTCCTCGAGCAGGCGCGGCGTCGTCGCCTCGAACGGCGAGCACTGCGACTGCGCCAGCGTGGGCGGGGTCATCGGCGTGCCCACGCGGGTCCGGCCGGGGAACCTTCCGGTGAAGAGACTCACGCGGCTCGGCGAGCACTCCGGCATCGCCCAGGCGTTCGTGAAGTTGACGCCGCGGTCGGCGAGCGCATCGAGAGTCGGTACCCGTGGCAGGTCGACGCCGGTCGGATTGGTCAGACGAAACTGATCCGCGCCGACGTCGTCGAGGATGACGAACAGGATGTTGCTCGGATCACCGCCGAGGGTGGCGGCAGACGACAAGGCGATCGCCGGCAACGCGACGACGAGTGCGTGGTGGAGGTGTCGAGGCATCGAGTCCATCGTGGCGCGAGGTTGGCGGCAGTCCACCGTTTCTCGGGGAATCGGGGGCGATTGGGGCATGTTCGGAGGCGGGGCTCTCGCTTCGCCTGGCGGAGTGGCGTGGTCTGCGGCCGTCGCGTGGAGCGGATGAGCCGTGGGCGCTCGATGGGCGCGGAAGGGGATCGATGGGAGGCCGACTGGATCGATCGCACCACTGGACCGACGCAGGTCGGTCGCCGTTCTCCTCCGGCCTCTCGTTCGACCTGTCTCACGTCTTGCCAGAAATGCCATCTGGCCCCGATACACTCGCGGCATGCTTCAAATCGACCTGGTTCGCCGCCGAATCGCCCTCATCGCTCCATGCCTTCTGGGCGCAGCGTCCGTGCTCTCGGGTTGCCAGGCTTCCGGCAAGTCACCGTCCTCGACGTCGACGGCCGCACCGACTGCCGGCGACTTCGCGCCCGCGAAGCCCTGGTCCGCGCCGATCGCCGACTACCTCGCGGTGGGCGAGGCGAACTTCCCCGACGGCTTCACGCGATCGATCACCGCCCTCGCGGTCTCGGATCCCGACGGCGACGGCCCGCGCGAGTCGCTGCTCTGGATCGGCTACGGCGACGCGACCCGCAACCTCGGCACGAAGACGCCGATCGAGTTCCGGTACTTCGTCTCGCCGGAGGATCCGGGGTTTCGCGCAGCGCGGGTGCTTGCGGGGCCGCCGGTCACCGCGTCGGCGCAAGGCGCTCCGCAACGCACGCCGAGCGACACCGGCGAGGAGCAGATCGAGCCCTATCGCACGATCGGCGGCACGCTCTGGCAGGCGGGCGTCGACTCGAACGATCCCGATGAACTCTGGACCCAGGCGAAGCCGGCGCCGTTCAAGCCGATCGAGGGCAACGTCTTCAGGCTCGAGGATCGATGGGGGCAGCCGGTGTGGCGGAAGTTCCGGACGATTCCCGGCGGCGAGCACGTGCACGACGTGTGCGAGTTCGACGGCGCGATCTGGGCGGTCGGTTCGGGTTCGGCCCATCGCGGCGAGTGGGAGTCGGGCGAGATCTTCCGGTATCTCTGGCGCAGCGACGACGGCGGCGAGACCTTCACGACCGCCCTTCGCGCGATGTTCCCGGAGAAGGGCAAGGGCGACACCCGATTCCGGCGTCTGCTTCCGGTCGGCGAGACGCTCTACGTCTTCGGCTACGTGAACCCCTTCGTCGACGGCGGGCCGATCGAGGGACGGCACGTGGCGCTTCGCGACGGCGCTTTCGTCGAACTCGAGTCGCAAAGCGACGGCCCGATCGCGGACCTGCTCGTGCTGCGCACCTGGCCGCTCGATGCGACCACGGGGCTCGCGCTCGCCCGCAATCCGGACCGCAGCACGCGGATGTTCCTGGTCGAGCCCGACTCGATCCGCGAGATCGAGTCGTGGAAGGACCTCGCGGTGATCGACGTCGCGCCGGCCGAGGCACCGGGCGAGTTCGTGCTGGTCGCCGGCGATCGCGGCGAGCCGCAGCGCTTCGCGGCGCACTTGTTCTCGCTCGACGATGCGAAGGCATCGCGTACGCCGACCAAGGTGCTCGACCTGCCCGGTCTCGTGCCTTCGGCGATCGCGGTGTGGCGCGGGGATCTCTACGTGGGCACGGAGAATGGTCAGGTCGCGAGGGCTGCGCGAGCGGCTCGCTGATCCGTCGCGGAGTCCGGCTCGAAGTGGTTCGCTCGACCGGAGTCGTCAGGAGCGTCCGTCCCCCGAGCCGAGACTGGACCTGCCGGTCGTCGGACGCGATCCAGTGCCGCCAGCCCTGGTGATGCACCTCGGTCGCGGCTCGCGCGACAGTGCGGCGCCCGCGGCGCGACGCGCTGAGGTGTTCACCTCCTTCACGCCTCGGACCGACCGAGTGGCGCGATCTTCCTCGCCGCTGGTGCGTCCGGTGACCATCGCCGTTTCTGCGGAAATGGCCGCCAACGACGGCTCGGTCGAGCCGGTCGCCGGCGGTCGCGTGCGCATTCTGGGGAATGATCCCGCCGAGGGGTTGCCCGATCCGACGGCATGCTGAAGCCGAAGGTCGATCCGCCCGCGCGGACTCGATCGCGGCGCGTTGCCCATCCACGTTCTCGCCCACGGTTCGGAGCCCGCATGATGCAAGCTCGAGACTACGACCTCCCCTCGGGGGTGCTCTTCGGAACGATCGCCGCGATCGCGATCCTTGGTGCCGCAGCGATGGCGTTCGCCCAGTGCGGCGATCCGACCGCCGGCACCTGCTGTGCGCCCCACTCGGGGCTTGGGTGCGCCGACGCCAACTGCTGCAAGACCGTCTGCAACGTCGATCCGTTCTGCTGCGACGTCGGTTGGGACGAGTACTGCGCCGGCGGCGCCAGCGTGCTCTGCGCCGACTGCGAGCCGACCACCGTGGTGGTGATGGGCTTCGGAGCCTCGATCGAGCTGTCTGCCGGAGTCGTCGCCGGAGGCTGCGACCTCGCGGCGTTCGACCCCGACACCGGCGTGTGGTCCACCTACTTCGATGGCGACGACGTCGGACTCGGCGGCATGACGATCGCGGCGGCGTCGAGGCTTCCCGACGGCGATCTGGTGATCGCCGTCTCGGGCGGCGGCGTGCTTCCGGGACTGGTCGACGCCCCGGTCGGGAACGCGTTCACGCCGCAGGACCTGCTGCGATTCACGCCGACGGAACTCGGCGGCGAGACCTCGGGCACGTGGACCTTCTTCTTCGACGGCTCGGACGTCGGCCTTGCTTCGACGGCTTCCTACGAGTTCACCGGGGTGAGCGTGCTCGAGGACGGCAGCGTCGTGGCGTCGTTGAAGGGCACGGGGTCGCTCCCGGGCGGCGTGGTCTTCGGCCCGCGCGATCTGGTGCGATTCGAGCCGGGCCACTACGGCAGCGCGACGGCCGGCACCTGGACGAGTTACTTCGAGGGCGGCGACGTGGGGCTCACGACCAACGGCGAGAAGCTCGACGCGGTGGTGGTCGATCTCGACGGGGCGATCTTCTTCTCGACCAACGGCAACTTCGGGGTCTTCGGCGCAAGCGGGACCAGACGAGACCTCTTCGGCTTCGCGCCGAGTTCGCTCGGCACCTCGACGAGCGGTGTGTTCTCGATGTACCTGACGGGTGCGGCGATGGGGCTGCCGAGCGCCGCGAATCCGCGGGCGGTGTTCTTCTCCCGCGTGACGTATCCGACGGGCCCGCGTCCGGATGGAGGCGGTGGCGGGGGAAGCGGTCCCGCGTGCGGCGATCCGCTCGCGGGCAGCTGCTGCGTCGAGCATGAGACGCCCTACTGCGCCGACGACTCCTGTTGCGACGCGGTGTGCGCTGTGGATCCGGTCTGCTGCAGCTCGTCGTGGGACGCCTACTGCGTCAACGCGGCGGCACGGCTGTGCGAGCCGTGCGAGCCGACCCCGCTGGCGGTGATGGCCTTCGGGGCGGCCCGCATCCTGCCGGGCGGCGTCGCCGTCGACGCGTGCGATCTCGCCGCCTTCGACACCGGGACCGGGCTCTGGTCGATCTATCTCGACGGAGACGACTTGGGCCTGTCCGGCGCCACGATCTCCGCCGCGACGGTGCTCTCCGACGGCGATCTGCTCGTCAGCCTCCAGGCGCCGGGCGAACTCCCGGGCCTGATCGGTGGGCCGGACGAGGAGCTCTACACCGAGTTCGACGTCCTGCGATTCACGCCGATCAGCCTCGGCGCCGACTCGTCGGGGTCGTGGTCGTTCCACTTCGACGGCTCGGACGTCGGCCTCGCCGGCGATTCGAACCGCGGCATCCGCTCGATCGCCGCGCTCCCCAACGGCTCGCTCGTGATGTCGACCCTCGGATCGAGCTCGATCTCGGGCGTCGGCTCGTTCAAGGCGCACGACCTGCTTCGGTTCACGCCGACCTCGCTCGGCGACGTCACCGCCGGATCGTGGAGCATGCACTTCGACGGCTCGGACGTCGGGCTCTCGCACAACTCGCAGGAGCCTCTCGACGCGGCGCAGGTGCTCGCCGACGGCCGGATCATGATCTCCACGCGGGGCAACATCTCGGTGCCGGGCTATTCGGGCGGCCGAAGCGACCTTGTCGAGTTCACGCCCACCTCGATCGGCACCTCGACGAGCGGTTCGTTTGCGGCGTACCTCACCGGCGGCTCGCTCGGACTCTCCAACGACGCGAACATGCGGGCCGCGTTCGTCTACACGCCGATCGTGCCGACCACGCCGCGGCCGTCGCAGTCGGCGACGATCATGTTCGATCTGCTTCCCGACGTCTCCATCAACGACGCGGCGGTGGGAGAGGGCTTCGAGCGATACATCCTCATTCCCCAGGGCGTGGATCCTGAGGCCGCTTCGACAGGCCTGATCGACGCCGACCGGGTGGTGCAGGCGATCCGGGATCGGGAGGGCGATGCGCCGACCGGATTCGGAATGCTCGACTTCGAGGTCCCCTTCATCTCACGCCTTCGGGCAGGTCCGTCGGACCCCGCCTGGCAGGGCACGGTCGACACGATCGTCGACGTCTTGCAGCGGTTGCGCGTCGAGTTTCCACAGGTGCAGTGGACCATGTACGGGATGCCGAGCCTGCCGTACTGGAGTCCCAACGGCTCATGGGCGGTGATGAGCGAAGAGCATCGTCAGCAATTGCTCGAAGAGGCCGTGGAGGGGTTCGGCCCGGTGCTGCGCGAGTGCGACTGGATCAGCCCGAGCTCCTACGACCGATACGAGTTGGCGACCTATCCGGAGAGCCAGCATGAAGGCGTCACGGCCCGCGAGGTTGCTTGGAGGCACTACCAGGTGGTCGCGTGCGAGATGTTCAACGCCACGAGCGGCCTTCCGCCGAAGCCGATCATCGCCATGGTCAGTCCGATGTTCCGGCAGGGCGGCCAGGTGGAGTACCTCCAGAAGGTCATTCCGCTTGCGGAGTTCTTCAGCGACCAGATCCATCCCCTGATGGCGGCGGGGGCCGATGGAGTCGCGATCTGGACCGCGCTCGAGTACTTCACGCGTGCAGCGACCTCGTCCGCCGATCTGGGCGAGCCGCAGGCCGTGGCTCGCTACGCCTACGTTCAGGACTTCCTCGGGGGCGTCGAGCCGCTCGATTGGACCGACCCCGTGTTCAAGGCCGAGCTTCAACAGATGACCTCCGCGTTCGTGCTGCTGCGACTGAACGAGCTCAAGGCGGAACTGGAGACCTTCGTTCCCGAAGGTGGAAGCCCCTGAGCCGCGTCGAACCCGGCTCCCACTCACCCGAGCGCTCACCCCCCGGCCCGAGGGCGCCGGGGCATCGAACCCTGCATTCGGTGATGGTCGCGATCGCCGAAGAGTCTCGACGCTGATGGGCGGTTCGGCTCGATAGACGGGACTCTCCTCGGAGATGCCCGTCGGTCGATCGGACTCGCGCATGTTCCACGCCGAAGCCCACTCGTTCCAGCAGCAGGCGCGGCTGGCGATCACCCTCGCCTCGGTCGCGGGCTTCGTGAACGTGGTCGGGGTCGTGGTCTGCGGCGTCGCGGTCTCGCACGTCACCGGCACGGTCTCCGCGCTCGGTCGCGAGGTCGGTCAGGGCGAGTGGCATCTGCTGGGCATCGCGGGCTGGCTGCTCGCGTGGTTCCTGCTCGGCGCGACGGTCTCGGGCCTCGCGATCGGCGCGGCGCGGGCGCGGGGCTGGCGATCGGTCTACGTGATGCCGATGGCGATCGAGGCCTTTGCCCTCGCGGCGATGGGGGTGCTTGTTGCGCAGCGCGGCGTTGCGGCCGAGTCAAGCTCGCCGCTCGCGACCGGAGCGTTTGCCGCGACGCAGTGGTCGCTCTCCGCGATCGCCTGTCTCGCGATGGGCCTTCAGAACGCGACGATCACGAGCATCTCCGGCGGCGTGGTGCGCACGACCCATCTGACCGGCGTCCTGACGGATCTGGGCATCGAACTGTCCCGGCTCGTTGCGCCACGCGGCGACATGCCGACGCCGCCCTCCCCGGCGACGGACGCGACGCGCGACCGCACCTCCCTCCATCGCGAGCGCCTCCGCCGACTGGCCCTGCTCGCAAGCATCCTCGGCAGCTTCCTCTTCGGGGCCGGCATCGCCGCGATCGCCATGCCGAGGCTTGCGGCCTGGACGATGCTGCCTCCGGTCGCGCTCCTGCTCTTCGTGATCGGGCAGGACCTCGTCCGTCCGATCGTGGAGATCGAGACACGCGGGGGTCGCGACTCGCAGGGGGCTTCGCGTCGAGATCCCGATCGAAGCGTCGACCATTGAGGGGCCAATCCCTCTGGAGCTTCCCGGCTTCGCCCCGATCCTGAATGGTTCGCGGAGCGAGCATCGCACCAGCCGATGCGTTCCGCGTCGTTCGAGGACCGAGGGGCGACGCGATGCGAGATGGTTTCCACCGGCTGCAATCACTCGCCTTCGTCGCGATCGGGGCGGCGGCGATCGGATCGCCGTGTGACGGCAGGGCAGACGCGGCCACGTGGAACTACGCGTCCACGGCTGGATTCCCGATGCTCGCCACGGGGGTCTCCGGGATGTTCGACTTCCAGTCGTCCGGCGACCTGCGAATCACCCGCACCACGGAGATCGCGGGAACCGGAATGTCGGCGTCGATTCGCACGGTCGACTTCTCCACATCGTCGCCTTGGAATCCCGCGTGGATCGCGGGGGTGCGCAGCCTCTATCAGGTCGAGTACGACGACGAGACGTCCGGCCCCGAGGTCTCCTACGAGTTCAACTTCGCCGGCGGCTTGCCGACCAGCTCGTATCTGGTCTTCGCCGACCTCGATCACAAGGAGCGGGTCGGCATCGCGGCCTACGACCTCGCCGGCGATCTGATTCCCTTCGAGGCCTTCGCCTTCGTGCGTCAGAACGGCAACCAGCCGGGCGGGGATTCGCTGACGTCGGTGCATTGGGAGGTCTCTCAACCCTCGCGACTCTCCGGCCGGCTGCGAAGCACGGAAGTGGGGGACTACGACGACCCGGTGGTCACGCTGCAATCGAGCGTGGTGATCGGACGGCTCGAGTACCACTTCGATCTCGACCATCACCAGAGTCCCCAGGTCAACGTGGTGGCGTTCAACTTCGCGGGCCTCGTCCCAACGCCCATCCCCGGCGGCTTCGGGTGGCTGGGTGGCGGGCTCGCCGCGCTGGCTTCGCAGGGACGATTGCGGCGGCG
>JBMTTG010000023.1:0-19050 GCA_049449095.1 Phycisphaerales bacterium
CCATGCAGCGCCGCCGCGGGATCGTGGGCCTTCAAAGCCGCCGAGCGAGTCGGCGGCACGGTCGTTCAGGAGCCGCTCTTCGGAGGGACCAGCGACGCGGAGAGCTGCTGGTACTGCGTCGCGACGTTCTTCAGCATCGGTTCGATGCTGCGGATCTGGTCGGACTGGCCCTGCATCTGCGGACCGGCCGCCTCGACCCCGCCGAGGTTGAGGTTGTTGGCGAGATAGGTCTGGAACGATGCGGCGTCGGTGACGAGCGTCTCGACCTTCGCCTTCATCGCCGCGTAGGCGTCGGCGACGGACTTCTGGCTCGCCTGCAGGCTCGCGATCTGGTCCGCGTCGGTCTTGCGCAGCGACTCGACGGTGATGGTCGCGTTGTTCTCGCTGCGCTTCTTGAAGTAGCCCTCGACCTGCTTGGCATTGGCCTTCGCGGCCTCGTCCATCTTCTTGACCGCGGAGGTCAGGTTGCCGTTGAGGTTCTGATACTGCGAGAAGAGCTTCGAGATGCTGCCGACTTCGTCGCGGCTCTGGACCGTCGCGAGCAGTTCGAGGTTCGCGGCGATCTTGGTGAGCGAATCCTCGACGCGGGTGATGGAGCGACCCACCTCCGCGAAGCTCTGCGACATGGAGTTGGAAGCCTGCACAGCGGGTGCCTGGCAGGCGGTCACGCCGCCGACGAGCGACACGAGGGAGAGCGAAAGCACGATCGAACGGAACATGGAAAGTCTCCTGGGTTGAGTTTGGTCGAGCGGGAAGGGTGCAAAGGATACCGAAACCATCCCAGGCGAATCCGCATGCCGACCCATCCGGCATGAGGAGATCTCCCAGTCCGCTCCGACTTGGCGTCTCGATGCCGAGCCCCGGGTCGCACGAACCCGGCGAATCAGGGCCGAATCCGCTCGGCAGGGACCTCGGCCAGCGCCGGCTCGATCCACAGATCGAGGCCATCCCACCAGTAGATCGCGGCCTGGCCGAAGGCCGAGGCGATCTCGACCGCGGTCTCGCGCGGGCAGCACGCGGCGAAGCCCTCCTCGCGATGCGAACCGTCGACGCTCGCGCCCGCGCAGGGAACCGCCGGGATTCGGCGCTCTGCGAGCAGCATCCGGAGCCGCTCGTGACGCTCGAGGTTCGCCTCGCGGTCGAGCCGCTGCGGAGAAGGGTGGAAGGCGCTGATCACCGCGAAGGAGCCAGTGAGCCCGAAGATGTCGAGTCGGGACGAGGCTTCGGCGGCCAATCGCCGCACGGGCACCGACCATGTCACGGGATCGCCGAAGTGAAGCACCGTCTCGCGGTAGTGCGGCCAGTCGATCGACTCGCCCATCGAATCGCGTCGCGACGGCTCCATGAGCGGAGCCTATCGCAGAAGCATCCGCACGCCGCGCGGCGCGGTCACGCGGCCCGTCGGATCCTGTCCGGGCGCCAGCGAAGGCAGAGCGCGACCAGCGCCTTCGCATCGATCGGCTTGCTCGCGTAGTCGTCGCAGCCGCAGGCGAGGCACTTCTCGCGGTCGGTGGTGCTCGCGTGCGCGGTGAGCGCGACGATCGGGCGTCGGAAGCCGAGCGCCCGCAGCTGCCGGGTCGCCTCGTAGCCGTCGAGGCCCGGCATCTGCATGTCCATGAGGACGACCTCGCACGCCCGATCCATGCCTTCGCGGACGAGGCGATCGACCGCTTGCTGACCGTCCTCGCAGCAGACGACCTCGGCGCCGGCGCGGCCGAGATGCAGCGAGAGCAGTCGGCGGGTGTCGACGGCGTCCTCGACGAGCAGCACTCGGCAGCCCTCGAGTTCGGTGCTCGAACGGCTCGGCGTGGTCGGCGGGCGCCGCGGCGGAGCGATCGGCACGGCGCTCGCCTCCTCGCGACGGCCGGCCGGGTTCGATCCACCGTCCTCGATCAGACCGTCGAGCAGCGCCTCGAGCCCTCGTCGCCGCGGATGCGGAGCCGGCTTGGGCTCGCCTTCGAGCGGTGCGGCATTCGCGAGCATCGGACGCCCGTCCTCGGAGGCCGTCGCGGTCTCTCGAATCGGGAAGGCCGGGGGGGCGAGCGCCGCCGCGGAGGTCGAGGGAGTCGTCGATCGCGTCGAGTCCGTCGGGGCCTGCGAGGAATGGCTTGGCGGCAGCTCGAGGGTTCGAGGTGCCGCGAACTGCGACGCGCCCTCGAGCGGCAGACTCAGCGTGAAGACGCTGCCTTCGCCGGGAATCGATCGGCACTTGAGATCGCCGCCGAGGAGCACGGCGAGCCGCCGCGAGATCGCGAGGCCCAGGCCGCTGCCGCCATGGCGACGGGTGCTGGTGGAGTCCGCCTGCGTGAAGGGCTCGAAGAGGCGATCGACCTGCTCGGCGCGGATCCCGATGCCGGAGTCGGCGACCTGGATGCAGAGCGTGCGGCCGCCGGCGCCTTCCTGCTCGAGGAAGGTCAGCACGATGCCGCCCTCCTCGGTGAACTTGATCGCGTTGCCGACGAGGTTGACGAGGATCTGCCGCACCCGCATCGCGTCGGTGCGCAGCCGCCGCGGCACGCCCGACTCGGCGCGCACCTCGATCGAGAGGCCCTTCGCGTTCGCCCGCACCCTCATGAGGTCGACGACCTCGCGGACGAGCTCGGGCAGCGGCGTGTCCGCGATCTCGATCGGGAGCTTGCCGGAGTTGATCCGCTCCATGTCGAGGATGTCGTTGATGATCGCGAGGAGATGGTCGCCGTTGCGACGGATCGTGCGCACGTGCTCGAGCCGGACCGTCGGATCGAGCGCCTCGTCCTCGAGCAGATCCGCGTAGCCGAGGATCGCGGTCATCGGCGTGCGGATCTCGTGGCTGATGTTCGCGACGAACTGGCTCTTGGTCTCGTTGGCCTCCTCCGCGATCCGCTTGGCCTCCTGCAGTCCCTTGATCGCGTTCAGCTCGCGCGTCACGTCCCGGGCGATGAAGAGGAATCCGGTCGTGCGGCCGGCGGCATCCTGGAGCGCCGTCGCGGTGACCGAGGCCTGGATCGAGCCGCCGTCACGGCACCGCAAGGTCCACTGACGCTCGATCGGCTCCTGCGCCCCGACGTCGGCGACGAGCACCTCGAAGCCCTCGGGGCGTCGCTTCGTGACGCGCTCGATCTCCTGCGCCCGACGGGCGATCTCCGCGTCGAGATGGAAGGTCGTGGGGCTGCTTCGGCCGATCACGTTCGCCGGGTCGTAGCCGAGCATCCACACGGCGCCGGAGTTGAACTGCCGGATCGTGCCGTTCGCATCGGTCGAGATCACCGCGACCCGCGTCGCGGCGGCGAGGATCTGCTCGAGCTCTCGCTTGCTCTCCGCGACCGCCTTCTCCCGCATGTCCTGCTTGCGGATCTGGAAGACGATGCTGCCCACCACGATCGCGAGGATGACGCCCGCTCCCACCACGATCGGATGGATGAGGTCGCTCGGCACCGTGCGGGCGCCGAGCATCAGGTCGCCGGCCGCGAAGGCGACGCAGCCGATCGCCGCGAAGCCGAAGACGACGAGCACCTGATTGTGCGTCGGCAGTTGGGACCACCACGATCCGCGCGACGGCGCGGTTGCGGGGGAGGCAAGCAGGATGCGCGACTCGGTGACGTGGCGTGTCGCCAGATGTCGTGGGCGTGGCGGCATGGGTGGCGTGGCTCCGCCTCGGGGATCGATGCGGCGCGGCGGATCCTGCCGCAGCGCACCGAGTTCGAGGGACTCGGTGGTTCTCGGTCCGCCGGCAGGGGCTCTTGAGGAAGGTCGGCCGGACGGACGAAGGTCTCGCCCGATCCGCGCCGGAACCTCATCCGGTGGGGCGTCGATGCAGCCAGGCCGCCGAGATCAGGGCTCCGGCGAGCCCGCCGCCCACGCCGGCTACGAGCCCCCCCGGCGGCAGGACGCAGGCGACCGCGATCGTTCCGAGGAGCCCCGCGATCGCGACCGGGCGCCCCCACGCCGCGCTTCTCGATTCGCGGATCGCCGACAGGTTCGTGATCGCGTAGTAGGGAAGGATGGCGGCGGTCGAGATCGTCCACGCCGATCCGAGATCGCCGATCGTGGCCGCCACCGCCGCCGCGAGGCCGACCGCGATCGCCGCCCGACGCGGAGAGCCGCGCGAGACCTTGGCCAGACCGGCGGGAAGATCGCCTCGTCGCCCCATCGCCAGCGCGACTCGCGACATGCCAAGCAGCAGGTTCAGGACGACGCCGCCCATCGCGGCCAGTCCGCCGACCGCGAGGAACCACGCGAGCGATCGCTGGCCGCCTGCGTCGGCGATCGCCACCAGCGGCGACTCGGTCCTTGCGAGGATCGCGACGAGTTCGGCCGGCGTCGTCGCCGAGAGCGCCGCCGCGAAGATCGAGACGGTTGCGCCGGCGACCGCGAGCACCGAGATCGCGATCGCCGCAGGAATCGTGCGGGATGGATCGCGCACCTCCTCGCCCAGCGTCGCGACTCGACCGAAGCCCGCGAACGCGACGAAGGCGAGCGCGATCGCCTGTGGCAGGCCGAGCCAGTCCGACGGCGCCGGCGAAGGCGACGGCAGATCGCGCGGCGCGATGCCCGCGACGAAGGCCACGAGCGATGCGAGGGTGATCGCGAGCAGCAGCACGATCGAGGCGAGGCTCCGCTCGAGGCCGCCGGCCACCACGAACGTCGCGAGGAGCGCGATCGAGGGCGCGCCGAGACGCCGCAGGAGCGGGTCTTCGACTCCCGCGGCGCCAAGCAGTCCGCCGGCCATCGCGTGGCAGGCCGCCGCGACGGAGGCGGACTTCGCGATCAGGAAGAGCCATCCGGCGAAGCGCCCCAGCGATGGGGAGAGCAGGCGAGACGCCTGCTCGTAGGTGCCGCCGCTCGTCGGATGGGCCGCGGCGAGGCGTCCGGCGGAGAGCCCGCTCGCCAAGGCGAGCAGCGCCGCTCCGAGAATCGCCAGCGGCCAGATCGTCGGCACGCGGCCAACGGAGAGCGCGAGGCCGGCGAAGGCGCCGGTGCCGAGGCTCGCGGAGAGGCCGATCGCGACGGCGCCGGCGAGTCCGAGGGTCCTGGTCAGTCGGCGGTCGGACTCCGCGGGCTCGGGCATGGATCGCTCAGAGCCGCAGATGCCGCGGCGTGACGAGCTTCGCGACGAGGCCGGTCCAGCCGGTCTGGTGGTTCGCCCCGCAGCCGCGACCGTTGTCGCCGTGGAAGTACTCGTAGAAGTGGATCAGGTCGCGGAAGTTCGGATCGGTGCGGAAGCGGGGATCGCCGCCGTGGATCGGGCGGTCGCCCGCGGCGTCCGGCAGGAAGAGCGAGCAGAGCCGCTTGGAGAGATCGTCGGAGATCTCGAGCAGCGTCGCGTTCTTCCCGCTGCCGGTCGGCGCCTCCACGAGGAAGTCGTCGCCGTAGTACTCGTGGAAGCGGACGAGGCTCTCGATGAGCAGGTAGTTGAGCGGGAACCACACCGGACCGCGCCAGTTCGAATTGCCTCCGAACTCCTCGCCCTCGCTCTCGCCGGGCCAGTAGCGGACCGCGTAGGTGCGGCCGTCCACCTGCAGTTCGTAGGGATGCTCGAGGAGCGTGCGCGAGAGCGAGCGCACGCCGTGCGGCGAGAGGAACTGCGCGGGGTCGAGCGCCCGGCGCAGCAGGCACTTCATGCGATGGCCTCGAAGCAGCGAGAGGAGCCGGCGCTCGCCCTTGCCCTTGACCGGCCATCGCGAGACGAGGTTCGCCAGATCGGGCCGATGCTCGAAGTACCAGTCCACGCGATCGCGGAAGGTCGGCAGGCGCTCGAGCAGCTCCGGCTCGAGGACCTCCACCGCGAAGAGCGGCGTGAGGCCGACGATCGAGGGAATCCGCATCGGACCGCGGTGGCCGCCGGGAAGCTCGAGGTAGTCGTAGTAGAACTCGTCCTGCTCGTCCCACAGGCCGCCCTTCGAGCCGCCGAACGCGGTCATCGCCTCGGCGATCTGCAGGAAGTGCTCGAAGAACTTGCCCGCGAGGTCCTGATAGACCGGATCGTGCAGGGCGAGTTCGAGCGACATCCGCATCATGGTCAGCGAGAACATCGCCATCCACGCGGTGCCGTCGGCCTGCATGAGCTTGCCGCCGGTGGGGAGCGGGCGGCTGCGGTCGAAGATCCCGATGTTGTCGAGCCCCAGAAAGCCGCCCTCGAAGACGTTGTTGCCGTCGCCGTCCTTGCGGTTCACCCACCAGGTGAAGTGCAGGAGCATCCGGTGGAAGACCTGCTTGAGGTACTCGAGGTCTCCCTGCCCGAAGAGCTTCTGATCGATCTGATAGACCCGCCATGCGGCCCACGCCATGACCGGCGGATTCGCGTCGCTGAAGGCCCACTCGTACGCGGGCACCTCGCCGGTGGGATGCATCGCGCGATCGTGGAGCAGGCGCTTGAGCTGCTTCTTCGCGAAGGACGGATCGATCGCGGCGAACGCGACGCAGTGGAAGGAGAGGTCCCACGAGGCGAACCACGGGTACTCCCACTTGTCCGGGATCGAGAGGACGTACTCCGTCGAGAAGTTCCGCCAGTGGCGATTGCGTCCGTTCTCGCGCTCCGGCGGCGGCGGCGGCTGGGTGGGATCGCCGTCGAGCCAGCGCCGCACGTCGAGGTTGTAGTACTGCCGTGTCCAGACGAGGCCCGCGAACGCCTGCCGCTGGATCTTCTGCAGTTCGGGATCGTCGACGCGATGCCGGAAGCCGCCGAAGAAGCCGTCGCACTCGGACCGCCGCTTCTCGACGACCGCGTCGAAGTCGAGGAACGGCTTGCGGGGCAGCTTCGCCGCGAGACGCACCCGGACGATCGCCTCGCCGCCGGGCGGAATGGTCTCCTTCCGGACCATGGCGACCTTCGTGCCGGAGCCGGAGGTGCGCGAGGTGTGGGCCTTGCCCTCGACGATCGTGTCGTTGATGCCGTCCTTGAAGAGCCGATCCTGCCGCGGCTCGCCGTAGAGGCGCTCCACGTTCGTCTCGTTCTCGCAGAGCAGCGGCTTCGGATCGCCGTCGCAGACCATCGTGTACTGGCCGAGCACGTCGTGGTCGGCGACGAACTCGCGGCCACCGGCGAGGGCGATGCGGGGATGGTGCGGGTTCCGCTCCCACGCCCAGGTGTTCCGGAAGAAGAGCTGCGGCACGATCCACAGGTCCGCCGGATCGGGGCCTCGATTCACGGCGCGGATGCGAAGCAGCAGGTCGTCCGTCGACGCCTTCGCCCACTCGATCTCGATGTCGAAGTAGCGGTCGTCGTCGAAGACGCCGGTGTCGAGGATCTCGTACTCCGGCTCGCTCCGCGAACGATCGCGGTTGACCTTCACCAGCTCGTCGTACGGGAAGGCCCGCTGCGGATACTTGTAGAGCATCCTGAGGTACGACATCGACGGCGTCGCGTCGAGGAACCAGTGCAGCTCCTTGATGTCCTCGCCGTGGTTGCCCTCGCCGTTGGCCAGCCCGAAGAAGCGCTCCTTGAGGATCGGATCCTTCCCGTTCCAGAAGGCGGTCGCGAGGCAGAGGCGCTGATTGAAGTCGGAGAAGCCCGCGATGCCGTCCTCGCCCCAGCGATACGCGCGGCTTCGCGCGTGGTCGTGGGGGAGGTAGTTCCATGCGTCGCCGTCGGCGGAGTAGTCCTCGCGCACCGTGCCCCACTGACGCTCCGCGACGTAGGGACCCCACAGCCGCCACGGTCGGGTGTTCACGCGATCGTCGAGAATGCGGTCGACCTCGGGGTTGCGCCCCGGCACGACGAGCGGCGCAGCGCTCTCCGGCACCGCGGGCGCGGAGCTGCCCGTCGCGGCGCGCCTCGACGGCTTCGCGGCCGTCGAGGATCGCTGTCGCTTCGGGGAGCCCGAGGGCTTCGCGGCGACGCTCCGCGAAGCGGAGACCTTCGACTTCGAGGGGCGCGAGGATCCCGAGCCGGTGCGGGCGGCCTTCGCCGCGGTCTTGCGCTTCGCCATGCGGCGGAAGATACGGGATTCGCGAGCGCCGAAGCCCGTGGTCCGCGTCGAATCAGCGGCGAGTCGATCGCGAGGAACGACCGCGCGATCCCGCCGACGTGGTCCGGGCCTTCTTCGCCGTGGACTTCGCGGCCTTCTTCGCGTTCTTCTTCGACGACGGCGCCGGACGCGGACGTCGCGTGCGGGGGTCGCCGCCGCCCGCCTGGATGCGGCTCCAGAGGTCGAGCGTCGAGGCGACCGACCACGCCTGCGCAATGCAGCCGCCGGGCTCGTGCGGCGCATCGCCGTCGACGACCTCGCTGATCGATCCGAGCCCGGCATCCTTGAGGTGCTCGAGGAAGGGCCGCAGCGCCGAGAGCACGAACTCGTCGTCGCCGTGGATCGCGTGGTGCGCCGCCAGCAGCGGTCCCATGAGCCACGGCCACGCGGTGCCCTGGTGATAGGCCGCGTCGCGGGTGCGCTGGTTGCCGCGGTAGGTGCCGAGGTACTCGCGGTCGCCGGGGTCGAGCGTGCGCACGCCGAGCGAGGTCCACAGCCGATCGAGTCCGATCCCCACGATGCGCTCGCGGCGCTCGTCCGACATCGGGCAGTGATGCAGGCTCGCCGCGATCAGCTGGTTCGGCCGGATGGAGGCGTCGTTGCCGTCCGGGCCGTCGAGCACGTCGAAGCAGCAGCCGGTCTCGGGATTCCAGAAGCGATCGAAGGAGGCGGCGACGGCGCCGGCCTGCCGGTCGTAGTCGCGTCCCTCCTTGCCGAGTCGGCGCGCGAACTCGGCCATCGCGCGAAGCGCGGAGTACCAGAGCGCATTCACCTCGACGGGCTTGCCCATGCGCGGCGTGACCACCCAGTCGCCGACCTTGGCGTCCATCCAGGTGAGCTGGATCCCGGGCTCGCCGGCCTTCACCAGCCCGTCGACCGGATCGACGCCGATGCCGTGCAGGGTGCCCTTGCGGTAGTGCTCCACGATCGACTGCAGGCTCGGCCAGAGCGATCGAAGCGTCTTGACGTCGTCGGTCGCGTGCACGTGGCGACGGACCGCCTCGATGTAGAGCAGCGACGCGTCGACGCTGTTGAACTCGGGTTCCGTGCCCTCGTCGGGGAAGCGGTTGGGGAGCAGCCCGTCCTGCAGATGTCGTGCGAAGGTCGCGAGGATCGGCGCCGCGTCCTCGCCGCGGCCGGTCGCGTGGCACAGGCCTGGAAGGCTCAGCATGGTGTCGCGGCCCCAGTCGGAGAACCACGGGTAGCCCGCGATGACCGACGCGCCGTTCGCATCGCCCTGCGACGCCTCGCGCCGCACCATGAACTGGTCGGCCGCGAGGAAGAGGTGACGCATGGGAGCCGGCGCGGCCTCGGCCTTCGCGCGGCGAAGGATCGCCGCTTCGCGAGCGAGTTCCGCCGCGAGCAGCGCCTCGCCGTCGAGCCGGTTGCCTCCGGTGAACGGTTCGGTCGATGCGGCCACCGAGGCGCTCTCGCCCGGCTCGATCCGAAGCACGAGGTCGGCGGCGTGGAAGTTGTTGTCGAGATGGTCGTAGCCCCGCGACCACTCGACGGGCAGCAGGAAGTTCTCGAACCACTCGCCCTTCGGCTCGGCGACGCAACGCTCGCCGGCAAGATGCAGTTGGAGGCCCGCGAGGTCGCCGACCTGCGAGAGCGACACCACGACGCCGTCGCCTTCGGCCGCGACCTCCGCGGAGAAGCCGTTGGTGGCGGTGAGTTGATGGTGGCCGCGATGATTGACGAGCGCCTTGAGGCGAAGGCTGATCGGCCGAGGGCCGCGAAGGAGCTCGTAGCGCACGACCGTGGTGTTGCGGCCATGCACCATGAAGACCTGCTTGCGAAGGCGGAAGGGGCCGACCGCCCAGGTCCAGGTGGGGATCGATCCGATCAGGCGGAAGCGCTCGAGGTGGATGAAGCCGTCGGGCTCGAGGACGCCGCCCTGCCAGAGGTTCGCCGCGAGCGGGATCTCCTGCTCGCCGGTCTCGAGCGTCTCGTCGAGCTTCGCGAGCAGCAGGCGACGCTCGGTGGGCGGACGCGTCGCGGCGACGAGCAGGCCGTGGTAGCGCCGCGTGAGGAGTCCGCCGACGGTGCCGGAGGCGTAGCCGCCGAGGCCGTTGGTCACGAGCCACTCGCGGCGGGTGTTCTCGCTCTGCCGGCAGCAGAGGTCGCGTCCGAAGTCGATGAAGTCCGCCGGCAGCATCTCCGCGTCGGCGGAGGGGGTTCTCTTGGAAGGCATGCCGGGAGTATCGACCCGAACCGCGGCGGGCGTGCAGCGGCGATCGCCTCGTTCAGGATCCGGCGGGCTTGTCGCGGTCGCCGCGGCGGCGCTTGAGCTCGGCGTCGATGAAGGCGTCGAGATCGCCGTCGAGCACGGTCTGCGGATTGCCCGTCTCGTGCCCGGTCCGATGGTCCTTCACGCGATTGTCGTAGATCACGTAGCTGCGGATCTGCGTGCCCCAGCCGCGATCGACCTTGCCGCCGGTCGCGGCGTCGCGCTCCGCCTGACGACGCTCCTCCTCGAGCTGCTCGAGCTTCGCCTGAAGCACCTGAAGGGCCTGCCGACGGTTCTGCGGCTGGTCGCGGTAGGTCGAGGCGACCACCATGATGCCGGTGGGCTTGTGGACCACCCGCACGGCGCTCGCGACCTTGTTCACGTTCTGGCCGCCGGGGCCGGAGGCCCGGACGAAGGGCGTGATCTCGAGGTCGCGCTCGGGGATCTCGAGATCCTTCTCCTCGAACTCGGGGGTCACGTCGACGGTGGCGAAGCTGGTCTGCCGCTTGCCCTGCGCATTGAACGGGCTCACGCGGGCGAGGCGATGCGTGCCGCGTTCGCAGCTCATGATGCCGTAGGCGAACGGCCCGGTGATGTGGTACGCGACCTCGCTGATGCCGGTCTCGGTGCCCTCGACGCGGTGGACCTCCTCGACCTTGAAGCCGCGGTGCTCCCAGAAGTAGAGGTACATCCGCTCGAGCATCGCCGCCCAGTCGTCGGCCTCGGTGCCACCGTCGCCGGCCTGGATCGTCACGAAGCAGTTGCGATGGTCGTGCGGGCCCGAGAGCAGGGACTGCATCTCGACCTTCTCCATCGCCCCTTGCAGGCGATAGAGCGACTCGTCCGCCTCGACGAGCAGGTCGCCGTCGCCGGACTCCTTCGCGAGTTCGAGCGCCGTGCGGGCGTCGTCGAACTCGCTCATCACCGCTTCGAGCGGATCGACCTGGGCCTTGAGGGTCTTGAAGGCGTCGATGGTCTTGCGGGCGGTCTCCGGGCGATCCCAGAAGCCCGCCTCGTTCATCTGGGACTCGACGCGGTCCCGTTCCTCTCGTTTGCGATCCCAGTCAAAGAGAGTCGCGGATGGTCAAGATCCGCGCCTTGAGGTCTTCCACGATGACGGCATGCGATTCGAAGTGCATCCGAGGAGTCTACGCGGAAGCGGCACGGGTATCCTGCCGCCCCATGCACATCGCCGATCGCGTCGCGAAGATGGCGGAGTCCTCGACGCTGGCCGCGACCGCGCGGGGCAAGGCGCTCGCCGCGAAGGGCTTTCCGGTCCTCTCGCTGAGCGCCGGCGAACCGGACTTCGCGACGCCCGCCAACATCGTCGAGGCGGCGATCGACGGACTTCGACGCGGCCTCACCCACTACGCCCCGACCGCTGGAACGGCGGACGCCCGCGAGGCGGTCGCCAGGAAGCTCCGTGACGAGAACGGGCTCGCCTGCGAGGCCGCGGGCACGACGATCACGGTCGGGGCGAAGCATGCGATCTTCCTGGCGCTGCAGACCCTGCTCGAACCCGGCGACGAGGTGCTGCTGCCGGTGCCGGCCTGGGTGAGCTACGCACCGATCGTCGAACTCGCGGGCGGCCGGGTGGTCGAGGTGCCGGCCCGTCCCGATCGCGGGTATCTGGTGTCGGCGGAGGACCTCGAACGGGCGATCACGTCGCAGACCCGGGCGATCGTCTTCAACAGCCCGATCAATCCGACCGGCACGATGTACTCGCCGGACTCGATCCGCGAGATCGCCGCCATGCTCGCGCGGCATCCGGGGATCGCGATCGTCGCCGACGAGATCTACGAGAAGCTCGTCTATCCCGAGATCGATCCCGCCGCGAGGTTCCTCTCGATCGGCGCGTGTCCGGAGGTCGCGGAGCGGACGATCACCGTCAACGGCATGAGCAAGGCGTTCGCGATGACCGGTTGGCGGATCGGCTACGCCGCGGGCGTGGGCGAGGGCGCGAAGGCGGTGCGGGAGATGATCAAGCTGCAGGGGCAGATGACCAACGGGATCCCGACCTTCTGCATGCCCGCGATCGTCGAGGCGCTCTCGAACTCCGCGGACTCCATCGAATCGATGCGGCGCTCGTTCGCCGCGCGGGCGAGGATCGTCGCCGAGGGACTCGGCGCGATCGCGGATCTGACGGCGCCGACGCCGACGAGCGCGTTCTACGCCTTCATCGATCTTGGCCGCGTGCTCGGGCGATCATCGCCGGCGGGCAGGCGGATCGAGTCGCCGAGCGCGTTCTGCGAGGCGCTGCTCGAGGAGTCCTACGTCGCAGCGGTGCCGGGTGAGGACTTCGGCGGTCCGGGGCGGACCGCCTTCCGGATCAGCTTCGCGTGCGCGGAGCGAGACCTCCGCGAAGCGCTCGATCGCCTGCGGGTGTTCGTCGAGAACATGTCGAAGGCCTGACGCGGGGTCTTGCGACGATCAGGTCGCGCCGACCGTCACGCCGATCGGCTGCGGCCGCGGGGAGTAGTTGGGCTGCAGGGCGATCTGCAGCGGCAGCCGCTTGCCGTCGGGATCCCGCGGGATGTTGTCGTTGTCGATGATCCGCTGGATCGCCATGATCCCCTCGATCAGCATCTCCGGTCGCGGCGGGCAGCCGGGGACGTAGACGTCGACGGGGATGAACTGGTCGACGCCCTGCACCACCGCGTAGGTGTCGAAGACGCCGCCGGTCGAGGCGCACGCGCCCATCGAGATGACCCACTTGGGCTCGGTCATCTGCTGATAGATCCGCTGCAGCACCGGGAGCGTCTTCACCGAGACTCGGCCGGCGACGATCAGAAGGTCCGACTGGCGGGGGCTGAACCGCATGACCTCCGCGCCGAAGCGGGAGAGGTCGAAGCGGCTGCAGGCGGTCGCCATGAGTTCGATGCCGCAGCATGCGGTGGCGAACGGCATCGGCCACACGCTCGATCGCCGAGCCCAGTTGATCACCCGATTGAGCTGGGTGGTCAGGATGCTGTCGACGGGCAGGGCGGATTCGATCCCCATGCGAGCTTCTCCGGCAAGGCGAGGGCGGCAGTGTAGGCGGTCGGGAGGAACGTTCGGGCGGACGCCGGCGAGGATTCGCCGTCGATCAGGGATCCTCCACCGGTCGGACCGTGCGGGTCTCGAAGAGCCCCTTCACCACGTTGTCCTCGCCCGGCTTGAGGTTCGGCTCGTAGACCTTCCCGTCGTAGGAGGAGGCGTCGCCCTTGACGCCGACCACGCGGCGGTAACAGCCGGCGAGCGACGTCGCCGCGACGAGCGCGACGAACAGGCAGGTCAGTGCCTGGCGGTGACGAGGGTGGCGGTGGGCGGGGTGACCGGCTGGCGAAGAGGTTCGCATCGCGGAGATCGGACGGAGGCGGGAGGGTTGGACCGACCCGCGGGTCTCGATCGTTCGGCGAGCGAGGGCGGGTCAGGACTGCGGAGCGTAGCGCCGAGACAGCGGGCTCTCGGGGGCGAGGATTGTAAAGAGGCGGTCGAGGCGCATCGTGCGGATCACGTTGCGAAGGTGCGGGGAGAGGCCGATCAGGACCATCTCCGCGCCGACCGACTCGCTGCGGCGACGCAGGTCGAGGCAGGTGCCGAGCCCCATGCTCGAGATCGCCGCCACCGCGGAGAGGTCGAGAACGACCCGCGACGGCGTCGCCTCGGGGCCTTCGATCGCCCTGCCGACGATCGCCGCCAGTTCCGGGGCCTCGTGCTGGCCGAGGGTCGGTCCGCACGCCCGGACGATCAGGGTCGTGCCGTCTCGCTCGAGCAAGGCGGCGGGCAGACCGAATCCCAAGGGAGAGGATGAAGGGCGATAGGTGGTGACGGCGTCGCTCATCTCCACCTCGTCGGAGCGACGGTTCGCGCTCTTGTTCGAGTCCTTCGGACGACGGACGGGCGAGGTGCGGTTCTGACGGTCGTCCGGTTCAGTCGCCCGAGGAGAGTGGGGCGATCGACAACCGATAACGCCGGCGATCGAAGCGTGGGCCGGGAGTCGCGCCTTCCGCCGAGGCCGACTCGGCATCGATGAACGCGTAGCCACCAAGCAACTCGAGGCCGTGCGGCCCGTCGACAAGCATGCGTCGCGATCCGGACGCGGGCAGCGGGGCGAGTGAACGCCACTGCATCTCACGCGACGCCTTCTCGAGAAGCAGCCACGAGGCGTTCACCTCGCCGCGGGCACCGGGAAGACGCCACTCGCCGCCGAGGAACACGAGCCCCCGATCGAGCTCGGCGATGTGCAGGCGGCACGCGCCGAGGTCGTGCGGGATCGCCGGTCCACGAAAGACCGCGGCGCGCTCGGCGTCGAGCCACCAGGTCTCCCGCACCGTCGAGCCGGACGACGGATCGAGGCCGCCGGCGATCAGCCATCGCCCGTCGCGGGGATGTCGGGCGACCGCGAACTCGCGCAAGCCCCAGGGTGGCGAAGATCGTCCGGAGCACTCGAAGGGCTCCGCCTCGGGGGCTGGAATCGTCGAGGGTTCGACGGCCTCCGGAACGAAGACCAGGGTGGCGCTCAGGCGATCCGGTCGGCGGTTCGGCCGCTCGGCGATCTCGCCGCCCACCAGCAGCACGTGCGATTCGTCGAGCGCCAGCGCGGCGTGATGGCGGCGAGGGATGTCGAGCGCCGCCGGCTCGCTCCAGCGATCAAGGTTGGCGTCGTAGATCCGCGCCACGCTGCCTGCCGCGACAAGCACGCGATCGCCCGCGAGCGGCGTGGCGGTGAGCCCCTCGAGCGACTCGCCGAAGGCGAGGATCGCCCGGCTGCTTCCGGCGACGAGCGGATCGAGCCGCTCGCCGTCTTCGAGATGCGTCGGCGAGGCGATCGAACCGGTGAAGCCGCCGAAGAGCAGCACGCGGCCATCGGGCAGTTCGACGCACGCGGCGTCGGCGCGAGGCGTCGCCAACTGCGAGCCGATGGGCAGCCATCCGCGACGAGGATCATGGATCTGAATTGCGGCGGTGGCCTCGAAGTTCGCGTCGAGGCCTCCGAGCACCGCGAGGTGGCGTTCGCGAACGACGACGGCCGCTTCGATCACGGGCAGAGGCAGTTCGCCTCGTTCGACGCGCCACGAGGAGGCGATCGGCAGGAGCGTCGGGGGCGCCTTGGCGGCCGGGTTCGCGTCGACGACGTCGACCGTCGTTGTCACGGAGTGCTCCTGCGACGGGCCGAGCGGTTCCGCGTCCCACTGCGCCGTCGCAACGCAGGCGGTGATCGCCGACGCGGCGAGGGCGATCGCATGCGGGGCGCGTGGTCGGCGTGGAGATCGCGAGGTCATGGGATCGTCGTGGGATTCGTCCGACCGGAAGGCGAGGCGGGGAACGCCTCCCGTCCGCGGCGGTATCGGACCATTCGTGGCTTCGGTTGAGTCCCGGGCACGAAGCTCCGTCGCGTCGACCTGCAGGGGCGATACAGTCCAACGCTGGTGCGGAGAAAGCGGGGGTCTCGGCTCATCGACGCCGCAGAGCGAGCCGAGATCGCCGGGACAGGAGCCCTTGGATCGCCGTCGAGGACGGTGTCCAGGCCAAGTCGAGGGGAGACCGACGATGACGCGATGTCGCGGCAGATGGTCGAGGTTTGGAAGGTTCGTGGCGCCGGCGCTCGTCGGGGCGATCCTCGTCGCGGTCGCGTCGCAGGGACCGCTCTCGGGGCTTGCCTCGCACGTGCTCGTGGTGCCGCTCGATCCCAACGCCGGAGAACTGCCCGTCGACTCCGAGCCGCTTCGGCAGGCGGAGGCGACGCTGCCGGACCGCTTCGTGCGGCACGAGACGGCGCGGTTCGTGGCGCTCTCCGACGGATCGACCGCGTGGACCCGTGAACAGCTCGAGCGGTTCGAGCGGGCGCACCACCAGTTCGTGCGCTTCCTGCGGTGGCTCGGCATGCCCGAGCCGGAGCTTCGCCACAAGCTCGTCGCGGTGCTCTTCGAGGATCACGCGGACTTCGTCGAGTACGCCTCGCGGGTCGACGGCGTCGGCGACCAGTGGGTGAAGGGCTACTACACCCCCGCGGGCGATCGGCTCGTGGGATTCGATGCGGAGAGCGATCCCCGCGCGGTGGAGGCGAGGACGCGGCTTGCCGAACAGGAGCGCGCGATCGAGCAGGTATCGGCCCAGGTACGAGCGCGGCGCGGTTCGACGGGGCGGATCGATCCGGCGGCGAATGCCGCGATCGATCGGGCGCGATCGATGCGAGGCCTCGGCGGGGAGGATGCGGTGCTCGCGGTCCGGCAGCAGGTCGTCTCGACGATGATCCACGAGGCGATCCATCAGCTGCTCTTCCACACCGGGGTCCAGAACCCCGCGGTGGCGCCGCCCTTCTGGCTTGCCGAAGGGCTTGCGACGAGCTTCGAGACCGATCAGCCTTCCGCGGCGTTCGGGCCGGACTTCGACTTCCGCCCGCGACGCGAGGTCTTCGAGCGGCTGCTCATGGAGAACCGGCTCCTCTCTCTCGAGTCGTTCGTCGCCTTCGAGGGACTGCCCGATCGGCGAGAGGGCACAGCTCGGGTCTTTTATCACCAGTCCGCGGCGCTCCTGAGCTACCTCTACCGGCAGCGGCCGTCGGAACTGCGCCGCTATCTGGAGCGACTTGCTGCCGAACCTCCGGGGCGACCGGGCCCGGCGCGTCAGCGGCGGATCTTCGAGGAGTGCTTCGGCGACATCGACGCGCTCGAACGCACGTGGCTGCGATGGGAACTCGGGCGCATCGCCCACGAGGATGCGAGATCCAAGCGAGCCGAACTCGACGGACCGGCGCTGCGGATGCCCGCGTCGCTCTTCGAGCCGGTCACCCGTACGGTGCTTGGCGGCGAGGCGCGTCCGTCGATGGGGCTCAGGACGACGGATCGCCCGGATTCGCTCCGGGACCCGGCCTGAACGGCTCGAACCACTCGCCGTTCGCGGGAGCGCCCTGACCCCACGATCCGCCGAGCAACTGCGACAGGCTGTTGAAGGCGAGCGAGACTCGCTCGAGCTGTTCGCGGATCCGCTGGGATCCCTCCGCGAACATCGCCTCGGCCTGGGCGGAGAACTGCCCTGGCAGATCGCCGTCGAGGAGTGGCCGCCACTCGGAGAGGCCGGCGAGCAGCGACTCGAGCTTCGACGCCAACTGCGCGGCGTCCTTCGCCCGCGGCTCGAGCACGCTCGCGGACCGATCGAGGTGCGCCGCGACGTCGCGGGCCTTCGCCAGCATGCCTTCGACGCCGCCGCGGACCTGACCATCGAGCTCGCGGCATCGCTCGAGCAGTTCGCTGCGCTGCCGCAGGTCGTCCTCGAGGGTGCGGCGCACCCCGTCGGCGTGCTCGAGGAGCCGGACCAGTTCGCCGCCGGCGTTCCGCATCGCGGTGAGCGCCTCGTCGCGGCGTCGATTGCTCTCTTCGGCCTGACGCCGCAGCTCCTCGCCGAAGCGGGCCGTCGACTCCTGCAGGTTCGCCTCCATGCGAAGCAGCCGCTGCTCGAACTCCGCCAGCCTCGAGGCATCGGCGTCGAGCCGGGCGGATCGCTCGGCCAGATCCTGCTCGAACCGGGCGACCACGCGGGAGGCGATCTCGCCCGCGAGCTGCTCCCACTGCTCGAGCCGATTTCGGCCGAGGCTCTCGAGTCGACCGGCGAAACTCGCGGAGGCCTCCTCCGTCCGCTGCAGGAGATCGCCCAGCTTGGTCGCGGCGACCTGCTGAACCTCGTCGATGCGTCGTGCGAAGGTGTCCTGCTCGGCGAGCGAACCCTCGAAGCGACGCAACTGGACGTCGAGGGCCTGCAGCATCTTCGCGCCGAGCGCGAGACGTTCGTGCAGATCGGTCGCGGTGCGGACCGCCTCGGTCGAACTGGCGGCGGCGGGCCCCGCGACGGCGGGGGATGAGGCGGTGGTGAAGGGGCTCGGCATGCTGCGCTCCGGGGCTCGTGCCCGCGTTGGTTCGGCGGGCGTGGCGAATGGGTCGGCCGGGCAAGCGGACGCGGAGACGCTGAGCGTGTCGGCACCTTCGCCGACGAGGCTCCTTCCGGGGCTGGACGTGGATGCAGGCGTGGCCATGGGGCATCCTTGCCCGGCCCGTCCGGCTGCGCCGCACGGACCTTGTTCCGATCGACCCGCTAGGGTCGGCGGTTCGACGTCTGGCGCTCGACTTTTTCGGACCTCGTCAAGGCGCGGGCGCCGCCGGCGGGATGGCGGCAAGCGACGCCCCGGCGGCCAATCGACGCTGCGCGTCGCGGGCGCGGGCGAGCCAGCCGTCGGCGACCTGGCCGCGGTCGGCGAGGCTGAATCCGAGATCGACCAGTTCCTCCGCGGCGATCTGGCTCGGCGGTCGCGAGAGGGTGTACGACTCGCCGCCCTCGATGCGGTGCAGGTGCCCCTTCGCCACCAGCGCCTCGACCATGCGTGCGACGGCACCGGGCGGAAGCGACAGCGTGGCGGCCGCGTCGTCGGTCTCGAGCGACTCGCCGGCCTCGAAGCGCCTCGCCGCGTACTCCATCACCGAGAGGATGCGGGCCGGATCGACGAAGTCGGTGCGCCCGGCCTCCTCTTCGAGATCCTCGATCCGTCGATGCCGCAGGGCTTGGAGCAGGCTCGCGATCTGCAGGCCCAGCAGCACGAACATCCACATGAGGTAGGTCCAGAACATGAAGAGCGGCACGAGACCGAGCGACCCGTACAGCCCGCTCAGCGAGAACGCGTTGCGGAGATAGAGCCCGAGGAAGCTGCGACCGAGCATGAGCAGCACCGCGGTCACGAACGCACCGACGAGCACCGGCTTGGCCTGCATTCGGGTGTTGGGAACCCAGAGGTAGGCCGCGAACCAGAATGCCCACACCAGAAGGAAGTCGACGACGCCCGAGACGATGTGGGTCCAGCCGCCGAAGTCGGCGACTTCGCGCATCGCCTCGCCCACGCGACTG